>JABDQK010000171.1 GCA_013042255.1 Flavobacteriaceae bacterium
GCTTTAGAGGGCGGATGGGCATTGAGTAGCCAATATCCAATATGGTATTCAAAAAATAGCACTTCGTCTTGATTGAGGTTATTCTTTTCGATAAAGTGAGGAACCGTAAAACCTTCCCCGTTGTAAAATGTGCCGTATTCTATTTTATTTTTTATGACGTTGTAGTATTCGAGGTAGGATTCTACCGGCAATAGGAAAGTTAGCACCAATACAAAAGGAAAGTATTTTGGCCTGGGTTTTACGGTCTTGCTAAGGATAATCCCTGTCAGGATTAATAACATAGGGTATAACTGCATCAGGTAATGCCCGTTTACTCTGCCTATTTTAATAAAGGAAAGGACCACTCCCAGCGTTACGACAACGAGCAACTGAATCTTACGCTGCCTAAAATCGATCCACTGCTTTCTCCAGCTGAAAAAGCCCAGAAGAAGTAGAATTCCACATAAGGGAAGCACATTCAATACAGAGCTTTGTTGATCACTGGAATAGGCTAATGGAGCAAGGATTACCGAATCAATCCAGACTTCAGAAATTCCGGCAAATGCATAAGGGAGATAGGTTGTAGCAAGCACCAGGAGAATTCCGGTAGCCAAGAGAACTATTTTATAAATTCCCGGGCGAATTCGTTTTTTCAGAATAGCTCTAGTAAGGATAAATATACCAATGCCCATAACTCCATAGGCCAAATTGAGTTTCATCATCAGGGAAATCCCCATAAGAATCCCCGCGAGAAGATACCATCTGAACTTCTCGTATTTAATCAGGAGGTAGAGTCCTGGAACAAAAAATAACATGCTTAGGTGCTCAGACATTACTCCCTGTACACTCCCAAAAAGGCTCAGCAGATAAACACATCCAATGGCTGCCCAGAAACCTGTTCGGGGAGAGTGTGCTTCTTTCCCGACTTTAAACGTATAGAAGGCGATTCCTGCTACGGCAAGAGCCCCAAATAATCGTATCGCAAAAAAACTCTTGCCAAAGACGTAAATGATGGCAGCAAAAAAAAGAAAAACCATCGGAGGTTTAAGATCCCATAATTGGGTGTAGGGAAGGTGTCCATCAACCCAGGACTGCGCCATCAGAATAAAGGTGCTTTCATCGCGATCGATATAATCCCGGAAAAAGAAGGGAAGCCTAAGAAGGATGGAGATTACGGTTAAACCCAGAAATACTCTCCCATTTTTTAATTTTTCGTACTCAGGAATAAGAGATGTTATAACTTTGTGCGGCATAGCTATGGGGATCTTCCCTCAATGCAAGATAGATAATTAGACGTTGCCCAAAAATTTAAACCTTGGAGAAACTTACGGAGCGAGATAAAAGACACCTCTGGCATCCCTTGACACAGCATAAAACCCATAAGGGAATGCTGGGGATCACAAAGGCAAGAGGAGCAGTGCTCATTGACGAAGAAGGAAGAGAATATATCGATGCCATAGCTTCGTGGTACACTGCGATGTACGGGCACTGTAACCCCGACATCACCGGCCCTGTTGCCAATCAAATGAGTCAATTAGATCAGGTGATTTTTAGTGGATTAACCCACGAACCGGCTATTGCACTCTCTGAGGCTCTGATGAAAGTACTCCCCTCTAACCAGGAGAAACTTTTCTTTTCCGACAATGGTTCAACGGCAGTGGAGATCGGAATTAAAATGGCCCTGCAATACTTTTATAACAAGGGTCAGAAGCGAAACGTCATGCTCGCCTTTGAGGACGGTTTTCACGGAGACACTTTTGGGGCGATGTCGGTATCCGGCCTATCCTCATATAACGGTCCTTTTGAAGATCATTTTATACAGGTAGAACGGATAGAGGTTCCCACAGAGAATAATGTTGATAAGATCCTCTCCGGTCTTAAAACACGCCTCCAACAAGAAAATATCGCCGGTTTTGTATACGAACCTCTGGTACAGGGTGCCGCGGCCATGAAGATGCACAAGCCGGAACACCTCAACCGGATATTAGAACTTTTAAAGTCGCACAGCGTTCTTACCATCGCAGATGAGGTGATGACAGGATTTGGTAAGACAGGGAGTTATTTTGCATCAGATCAGCTGAGTATAAAGCCTGACATTATTTGCCTTTCCAAAGCTTTAACGGCTGGATTGCTTCCTATGGCTATCACGAGTTGCTCAAAAGAAATTTACGATGCATTTTACGATGATGAGATTGCCAAGGGTTTCTTTCACGGGCATACGTATACGGCCAATCCCCTGGCTTGCACAGCTGCACTTTCGGCTCTGAACCTATTGCAGACGGAAGCGATGCAGAACAATATAAGTAGGATAACAAGCAGGCATCAGCAATTTAATGAGACCATTAAAAACCATCCGAAAGTATCCGAAACCAGGCAGATAGGGGTAATATTCGCCCTTGATCTTAAGATTGAAATGTCGAGATACGGGACCTTACGAGACCGCCTCTACGATCATTTTATGGAGAACGGTGTGTTTTTACGCCCATTGGGGAAGACTATTTATATTTTACCCCCTTACGTGATCAGTGACGCTCAGCTAGATAAAGTTTATAAGGCTGTATCCGGAGCACTCGACCTGGATTTATAAATCAGTAAAACCATAGTGTTTCAAGAAGGAGATATTCAAGTATTCATTAAGACAGAAGAGATAAGAATCTTATTTTAGCCCTCCGAATGAAGTCAATAAATACCCCAATTTCTCTGGTTGCCATTGAATCCCTTTCCGTCCTTGGAAATGGGGAGGATGAAGTGTGGTCGACTTACAAGTCTCAGGAACACACACTGAAAAAACGATCATTTAATGGCTCGGAATCCTTTGTGGCACCATTAGCTGAGAACTACAGAAAATCAATAGAGGAATTGAGGGAATCTGATTCCAAGTACAAACGCTTGGATGATACTGTCTTGTTTGCCTTGTATGTTTGCAGGAAGGCGGTGCAGGCTGCTTCGTGGGAAGGTGAGAAAGCTGTAGGAATAAACATGGGTTCTTCCAGGGGAGCTACAGGAATATTTGAAACGAGACATAAGGAATTTGTAACATCGGGGAAGACATCGCCTACCACCTCTCCGTTGACGACCCTGGGAAATATTTCTTCATGGATTGCACATGACCTGGGTAGCAGCGGCCCGGATATATCACATTCTATTACTTGTTCTACTGCATTGCATGCCCTACTTAACGGGATTGCATGGCTGAGAAGTGGTATGGCAGATCGATTTCTGGTGGGCGGAAGCGAAGCTCCACTTACTCCTTTTACCCTTGCACAGATGAAGGCGCTTAAGATCTATTCTGAGGGTGCAGGGCCCTATCCATGCAGAGCCCTGGATCTGGAAAAAACAAGTAATAGTATGGTGTTAGGCGAAGGTGCAGCAGCCGCTTGTCTTCGGCTCGGAGTTTATCCTGAAAGTCTGGCAATTATTGAAGGAGTGGGGTACGCCACTGAGGTCCTGGAGCACTCAGTTTCTCTTTCTACAGATGCAACTTGTTTTCAAAAATCGATGAAGATGGCCCTAGGAAATCTTTCGGTTTCAGATGTGGACGCTATTGTGATGCACGCCCCTGGAACGCTACAGGGAGATATGTCGGAATACAAGGCCGTAGAAAAGGTGTTTGGTGATAGTATACCCCTTCTTACCTCCAATAAATGGCAAACCGGGCATACCTTTGGGGCTTCGGGCATGTTGAGTATGGAATTGGCTGCCCTGATGTTACGTCATCAGGTATTCATTCCCGTTCCGTATTCAGGAGAAGTACCCAAGGCGAAGAAACTAGGAAGGATTCTTGTGAACGCAGTTGGCTTTGGAGGAAATGCCGTCAGTATTTTGTTGAGGCACCCTTAGCTCTAAGCAAGTGAAATAATTTGGTAATAGCACAGGAATTTCTCAGGATTCTCTATTTTTGAGAACGACATAAAATGATCTAATGAAAGAGATAAAGCACAATTGGACCAAAGAAGAGATTCTCGACATTCACAACACACCTTTGATGGAATTGCTCTACAGGGCAGCTAGTGTACATCGGGAATACCACGACCCCAATAAAGTTCAGGTCTCAACTTTACTCTCGATCAAAACCGGTGGTTGTCCCGAAGATTGTGGATATTGCCCTCAGGCAGCGCGATACCACACAGATATTGAAGGAAACGACTTGATGAGTGTCTCTCAGGTAAAGGCCCAGGCAAAGAGGGCTAAAGCTTCAGGAAGCTCCAGGGTTTGTATGGGAGCGGCATGGAGAAACGTCAAAGACGGGCCCGAGTTTGAGCAGGTATTGGAAATGGTTCGCACCATTAACAAACTCGACATGGAAGTGTGTTGTACCCTGGGAATGATCACTGAAAACCAGGCAAAAAGATTAGCTGAGGCCGGTCTGTACGCCTATAACCACAATCTCGATACCTCAGAAGATTACTATAAGGATGTTATCTCTACCAGAGCATTTCAGGATAGACTCGATACTATTGAGAATGTGAGGAAGAGCAATGTTACGGTTTGTAGTGGTGGAATCATTGGAATGGGAGAAAAACTGGAAGACCGTGCCGGTATGCTCGTAGCACTGGCAACTTTAGATCCCCAGCCCGAATCGGTTCCAATCAATGCCCTGGTTGCTGTGGAAGGAACCCCCATGGAAGAAATGGAACCCGTTCCAATCTGGGATATGATAAGGATGGTGGCAACGGCACGTATCGTTATGCCAAAGACCCAGGTTAGGCTGTCAGCAGGCCGAACGGAAATGAGTAAAGAAGGGCAGGCCATGTGTTTCTTTGCAGGAGCAAATTCAATTTTTGCGGGAGACAAGCTGCTTACAACCCCTAATCCTGATGTCAATGAGGATATGGAGATGTTCCGTTTGCTAGGATTAGAGCCGCAGCATGCTTTTGAAAAATTGCCACAACCTAAAACGGTGGAACAAGCTGAATCTCAGTATGAAGCCAAAAGGGAAAAACCAAAATGGACAAGACCGGGCCACCAGATCGAGCGAAACGAGATGGCTAAACTCAAGGCCAAATCTCAGTCCTAATAAGTTCGGCTCTCGCCTGCTTTTAGACAAAACCGATAAATAAAATCGGTTTATTAACTTTATCTTATTGAATAATCAGTCTCGTATTGAAATTAACAGAGATACCCAGAATTGGATCAATTAGCAAAGATCAGTTTTTAAAGGACTTTTTACGTCCTCAAAAACCGGTCGTAATCGAAAACTTTATTCACGACTGGCCTGCATACACCAAATGGGATTTTGAGTATATCCGCAAAGTGGCAGGGGATAAAACAGTTCCGCTCTATGATGACCGACCGGTAGACCACAAGGAAGGTTTTAACGAACCTCATGCTACGATGAAGATGAAAGAATACATTGATCTTCTTCTCAAAGAACCGACAAAGTACCGCATCTTCCTCTGGAACGTAATGAAAGAAGTTCCTGAGCTACAGAAAGATTTTAAATTTCCTGACTTTGGTATTCCATTGATGAAAGGCCTGCCTATGTTATTTTTTGGTGGCAGGGACTCTTACACCTTTATGCATCACGACATTGACCTGGCCAATATTTTTCATTTCCATTTTGCAGGGAAGAAGGAATGTATCCTATTTCCCCAGAGTCAGAGTAAGTTTTTATACAAGATTCCCCATTCCCTGATCACTCACGAGTCGATTGATTTTTCAAATCCGGATTTTGATAAATGGCCTGCCCTTAAACACGCCTCTGGATATAAAACCAGTCTGAATCACGGCGACGTCCTTTATATGCCTGAAGGATATTGGCACTATATGAAGTACATCACGCCCGGATTTTCAATGAGTTTAAGGTCGGTTGCCAGGAATCCCCTGCGCCTCAGCAAGGCCTTTTACAACGTACTCTTTATGAGGTATTTTGATAATGGAATGCGAAGGTGGAAGGGGAAGAAATGGATCGACTGGAAAAACAAAAAGGCGATAGAGCGAACAGAAAAACACCTCAAGGAACAGATGAGCTGAGATCGGGATTATTTTTTCCCTACGAGTCGGTTGATCTGCTCATACACCAGATCGCTTTCCCATCCCCTGTACAATAAATAATCTCCCAATTTCTTTTTTTGTTGCCAGTAATTGAGGCCTTTCAATTGCTTGTATCTCTTTTTAGCTAAGGTTTCTAAGGTATTGGAATAAGCGGGTTCTTTTAATTCCCTCAGAGCAATTTTTATAATCGTAGGAGAGATATTTCTTTTTTTTAGTTCGAGGGTGATCCGAATACGCCCCCAGCTTTTAATCTTGAATTTACCTCTGGCAAAGGTAGAGGCAAAGCGCTCTTCGTTGAGGTAATTCTCTGAAATAAGGTGACCCATGATCTGGTCAATGGCTGCGGGGATCATGTGCATTTCCCTGAGTTTTTGCACAACCTCCTGATGGCACCTTTCCTGGTAAGCACAATAGTGCTCCATTTTCCTAGTGGCTTCAGTGAGAGTATAGGCCTTTCTTTTCAGCATAAATCAAAGGTACTAAAACAAAAAAAGCGGCTTCTGCTGAAGCCGCTTCTTATATGATGTCTTTCCCATCTTTGTCTTTAAAATGGTACTCGAGATAGGTGTATGCATCCCTTGGCTGGATTTTGATCCATTTTCTGTGTTCCAAAAACCATTTAGACCTAATAGAGGGAAAACCTTTTGTTAAATACGCCGCAATAAAGGGATGTGTATTGAGCACAATTCCTTTGTCTTTGGGAGTATTTTTTAAGAGATGTTCCAGGTCTACGTTGATTTTTTCTATCAACACAATGGGAGCTTCTACTTCCTGACTATTACCACTGGGATCTATCTCAGTAGTCTTGATATTTACTTCCGGCCTTACCCTTTGTCTGGTTATCTGTACAAGGCCAAACTTACTAGGAGGCAGGATTTTATGCTTAGCGCGGTCGTCTTTCATCTCATTTCTCAGATGATCAAACAGTTTTTTTCTATGTGGAGCCTTAACCATGTCGATAAAATCGACAACGATTATACCTCCCATGTCCCGCAGGCGTAATTGCCGGGCTATTTCAGTAGCCGCCAGCATGTTTACCTCCAGCGCAGTATCTTCCTGGTTGTTGGCTTTATTAGACCTGTTACCGCTATTGACATCAATAACGTGCAGGGCCTCTGTGTGCTCAATAACCAAATAGGCACCTTTGCTCATAGACGCTGTGCGCCCGAAAGAGGTTTTTATTTGTCTCTCAATCCCGAATTTTTCAAATATGGGGACCGATGAACTGTACAACTTTACTATGGATTCCTTATCGGGTGCAATCTCGTGCACATAATCCTTAAGTTGGGTAAAAAGCGTTTCATCATCTACATGAATACCGGTAAAGGTGTCATTGAAAACGTCCCTTAGAATGGAAGAGGCTCTGTTGACCTCTACCAGGACCTTAGATGGGGTGCGTGCTTTATACAATTTCTTACACATTGCTGTCCACTTGGCCAGCAAGTTTTGAAGATCTTTGTCTAGTTCCGCTACTTTTTTGCCTTCTGCAACGGTTCTGATAATAACGCCAAATCCTTTGGGCTTAATACTTTTAACCAGTCTTTTAAGCCTGTCTTTCTCCTCATTACTCTCTATTTTCTGAGAAACCGAAACTCGGTCGGAGAATGGGACCATAACCAAATAACGTCCGGCGATGGATAGCTCGGAGCTAATTCGGGGTCCTTTGGTGGATATGGGTTCTTTAACAATCTGAACCAATAGAGATTGATTTGCTTTTACCACGTGATTTATGGTTCCGTGCTTATCAATATCTTTTTCGAATGGAAAATTCTTAAGGGAATAATCTCTTAGTTTCCCGGTACTCACTTTCTTTACAAACTTCAACATCGATGCCAGCTGTGGTCCGAGGTCATGATAATGCAAGAATGCATCTTTTTCATAACCTACGTTTACAAAAGCGGCATTCAGACCCGTTACCGGTTTCCTGATCTTTGCGAGGAGAATGTCCCCGACATTAAAATTATGATCGTTTTCGTCTTTGTGAAGTTCAATGAGTTTTCCATCTTTTAATAAGGCAAAATCGACGGCGACAGAATTGGATCTTACGATTAATTCTCTATTCACCTGAATCAATTTATATCCCACATTATGCGGGATGGATTAAACATTAGTTGTTACAGGTTGTGTTAACCCGTCGAAATCCTTTTGAGAATTTCTATGTCAATGAACGTATTAAAACGAAAAAGTAGTTATTGCAACTACTTCTTCTTGTGGCGGTTGGCTCTTCTGCGTTTTTTTCGCTTGTGAGTAGCCACCTTATGTCTTTTTCTTTTTTTACCACTCGGCATAAAACTCTGCTTTTATTTCGGTTATTATTTTACTTCAACGTTACTCTTAACTCCTTCAACAAAAACCTTAGCGGGTTTGAATGCCGGGATGTTGTGAGCAGGTATTTTGATTGTTGTATTCTTAGAAATATTCCTACCTGTCTTTTCTGCACGTGTTTTGATAATAAAACTACCAAAACCTCTTAGGTACACATTGTCTCCGTTTTCAAGGGATGATTTTACTTCCTCCATAAAGGTTTCCACCGTGGCTTGCACATCACCTTTTTCAATTCCCAGTTTCTCTGAGATCTTAGATACGATATCTGCTTTCGTCATGTTTATGTTTACTTAAACTGTTATTTTTCAGGCTTGCAAATATATAAATATTATTCATTCTTTTATCCTAATCAACTAATTTTAAGTCTTTAAAAGCGTACTTTCGATCACTTTTTCTTTATGAGCAATTTTTCTAAAACCCTTCTCGACTGGTATTCAAAAAACAAGAGAGAACTTCCCTGGAGAGAAACCAAGGACCCATATAGGATATGGCTATCGGAGATTATCCTGCAACAAACGAGGATAGCACAAGGGTTACCCTACTATGAAAGATTTATTTCGCAGTATCCGAGTATATTTAAATTAGCTGAAGCCGATGAACAGGAAATCTTACGGCTTTGGCAAGGACTGGGATATTATTCTCGGGCTCGCAATATGCATGCCGCGGCTAAAACTGTCGTTCGGGAATATCAAGGGGAGTTTCCTGACTCCTATGATGAGATTGTCAAACTAAAAGGGATAGGAGATTATACTGCCAGTGCCATTGCTTCCATTTGCTTCGGCGCACCAACAGCAGTGGTAGACGGAAATGTTTACAGGGTGTTAGCCCGAAATTTTGGAATTGATCTGCCCATCAACAGTACGGAAGGAATAAAATATTTTAAAAAGCTGGCCACAGAAGTTATGGATGAATCCCGGATTGCCGATTACAATCAGGCCATCATGGAATTCGGAGCCCTTCAATGTAAACCAAAAAGCCCTGACTGCCCCGGTTGTCCTCTAAATAAAGCATGTATCGCCCTGGAACAGAACAGAGTGGCAGAGTTGCCGATAAAGCTAAAAAAAGGGAAGGTCAGGATCCGACATTTTAATTATCTCGTTTTCCTCGATAATAAAGGGAATACCCGACTCAACAAGCGTCTGGGCAAAGGGATTTGGCAACACTTATACGAGTTTCCGATGATTGAAACTAATCGATTATTAGAACCTGAGGAAGTGTACGAATCCCTTGTGCAGGAAAATAAAAATCCCAAAGAAATTGTACTCTGGCAGAAAGATCCGGTGGTTCATAAACTGTCCCACCAACATCTGGTTACCAGGTTTTTAATAGTGGAGATGGAAGAGCAATTCGCCGATGGGATACCCATGCAAAATGTGGAGGATTATCCTACCCCTGTATTGGTCTCAGAATTCCTCGATACATTTAAAAATTCGTACTTTTGATTTAAATAAGAGACATGAGCGGAACATTGAATAAAGTTATGCTGATCGGGCATTTAGGGGATGAAGTTAAACTTCATTATTTTGAAGGTGGAAACTGCATTGGAAGATTCCCAATTGCTACGAACGAATCCTATACCAATAAGCAGACAGGTGAGAAAGTCACTACCACTGAATGGCACAACATTGTCGTTCGTAATAAGGCCGCAGAAATCTGTGAAAAATACCTGAATAAAGGGGATAAGATCTATGTAGAAGGCAGATTAAAGACCAGACAATGGCAGGGAGAAGACGGAGTCACCAAATACACTACCGAGATTCATGTTCAGGACTTTACATTCCTTACCAGCAAACAGGACAGCATGTCCGGAGGGCAGCAGAGCTCTTCAGGAAATACCGCAGCTGGCGGGAAAGCGCCCAAGGCAGAAAAACCTGAACCCACCGGGACCATGGCAACTTCCGAACAGGATGACGATTTGCCATTTTGATCTCTTAAATAACTGAAATACGCGTGGATCCGGATCCTTTTGAAGTACTTTTTGGTTTTGCAGCTTACGATAACCTCTTTGTCTTTAAGACCATCTTTCTGTTTGTTCTTCTGTTCTGCTCGGCATTGATTTCCGGTGCTGAAGTGGCTTTCTTTAGCCTTTCGATAACCGAATTAAAAGATATACAGGAAAAAAATACTTCCCCGGGGGGAATTGTCGTAAAACTGCTCGAAAGACCTAAAAAGCTTTTAGCGACCATCCTCATCGCCAATAATGCCATCAATATTGGCATCGTGCTACTTTTTAGTGATCTTGGAGACACCCTGTTTTCTTCTATTACCTATCAGATCATGGGGGTAATATCCATCCGCTTCCTGCTCGAAGTAGTAGTTGCTACCCTCTTAATTCTGATGTTCGGTGAGATCTTGCCGAAGATATATGCCAACCGTAACAGGCAACAATTTTCACATTTAATGGCCTACCCTTTGCGGGTTCTGGATTTCTTGCTGACTCCGCTGAGCAGCCCTATGAGATCGGCTACCATCTATCTCTACAACCGTTTTGGGAAACAAAAATCCAGCCTTAGTGTGGACCATTTATCACAGGCACTGGAATTAACATCGGAGGGAGATACTACCAAAGAGGAGCAGAAGATTCTCGAAGGGATTGTGTCCTTCGGAAATACAGATACCAAACAGGTTATGCGACCCCGAATCGACATTTTTGCCCTGAGGGAAGACATGAAATTCGCGGAAGTAATAGATGAAATTAAAAAGCACGGCTATTCCCGTATTCCCGTGTTTTCGGATAATATTGACAAGGTGATCGGGGTACTTTACGTAAAGGACCTGCTGCCGTACATAGAACGAAAGCAATTTACCTGGATTTCCCTGATCAGGGAACCGTACTTTGTTCCTGAAAACAAGAAACTAGACGATTTGCTGCTCGAATTTCAGGAAAAAAAGATTCATCTGGCCGTAGTCGTGGACGAATATGGCGGCACTTCGGGAATCGTAACTCTCGAAGACATTATCGAGGAAATTGTGGGAGATATCAGCGATGAGTTTGACGATGAAGATCTCATATTCTCTAAATTGGATGACCATAATTTTGTATTCGATGGAAAAACGACTCTAAAGGATTTTTACAGGGTAGCCAAGATCGAAGATGAAACCGAATTTGAGGGTAAAAAAGGTGAATCTGAGACCATAGCAGGCTTTGTTCTGGAGATCGCAGGTAGCTTTCCCAAGAGAGGTGAAATGATTCAATTTAACAATTACCAGTTTGTTGTGGAAAGCCTCGACAAAAAAAGATTAATACAGATAAAAATTACCTTGCCGAATGAGAATTAAGTATACAGCCTTGCTGTTTTGTTTCGTCTTTTTCCTTAGTTCATGTCAGGATGAGGTCCTTCCCAAACCCAAGGCTCAACTTCGTCTTGAGTACTCAGCAGGCGAATCCAAGGTCATAAACACGCCGGCTTACAGCTTTCAATATAACAGTATTGCGCGAGTACAGGATCTCAAGTCTTCCTCTTTTACCCTGGAGTACCCCACCCTTAAAGGGGCTATTTACCTCACGTACAGACCAGTGGAGAACAACCTCTTGGAATTGGTATCCGATGCTCAAAAACTCTCATACGAACACGTGGTAAGAGCGGATAATATCCTTGAGCAAAAATATATTGATGAAAAGCAAAGGGTTTTCGGAATGTTTTATGAGGTGAAAGGGAATGCCGCTTCACAGGCACAGTTCTATGCTACCGACAGCACACAACACTTCCTTACAGGATCTCTTTACTTCTACGCCAAACCCAATTACGATTCAATTTATCCGGCAGCAGTGTATCTGCAACAAGACGTAAGGCAAATCATGGAAACACTGAAATGGAAGTAAAAGAAAATGCCCTGGAACCAGGAGGTAGTCAGTTGCCGGCTTGTTACGAAAAGATAAAGCCCTATATCCACAAAACGCCTGTCCTCACTTCGCGATTGATCAATGACATAACCGGGGCAGAGGTCTATTTTAAATGCGAGAACTTTCAAAGGATGGGGGCCTACAAAATGCGAGGAGCTACTCACGCACTGCTTCAACTCACCGATGAAGAACGAAGTAAGGGAGTTGTGACGCATTCTTCGGGAAACTTTGCACAGGCGCTCGCCCTTGCCGCCCGAACGTTAAATGTGACAGCGCATATTGTTATGCCAACATCAGCCCCTGAGGTAAAAAAGAAAGGGGTTTTGGAATACGGAGGAATTATTTACGAATGTGAACCTACCTTGGCAGCCAGAAATGCAGCTGCAGCCGAAATTCAACAAAAGACCGGGGCAGTATTTTTGCATCCTTCCAACGACCCCAATGTCATTCTCGGACAGGGGACAGCTGCCTTCGAACTCTTACAAGACTATCCACAGCTCAACTACCTTTTGCTTCCTGTTGGTGGTGGCGGACTCATAGCGGGTTCGGCTCTGGCAGCCGCGTACTTTGGAAATAATTGCAAGGTTATTGGCACTGAACCCTTTGAAGTGGACGATGCTTACAGATCCCTGAAAAGTGGTAAAATCGAAGAAAATAAAACGACGAATACTGTCGCCGATGGCCTTAAAACCCAATTGGGAAGTAATACCCTCCCCGTGATCTTAGATAAGGTTGAAAGGATTATCAGGGTAGAGGAACAGGAAATCATAGCTGCAATGCGCCTCATTTGGGAAAGGATGAAGATAGTAGTTGAACCCTCCAGTGCGGTTGCGCTTGCCGGATTATACAGAGAGCGTTCGCTCTTTAAAGAGAAGCAGGTAGGTATCATTATTTCCGGGGGAAATGTGGATCTCTCAAGCCTTCCCTTTTAGTCTTCAGCAAGCAACTCCTCAGCTTTTGCGATACTGTTGTTAATATCCTCTTTAAGCTGATTTACCTTTTCCTCTTCTTCTAAAAGCCACTGCTTTTTTTCATCATTCAACTCCTTTCCGTTCAGAATCTCATCAGAATCAAAACGCGCACCAAAACCTTGCATCCAATCCATCATCGACTTATGGGCTGCCTGGAGATCTTTCATGGCGATCATATAATCTTTCCCGGTTTCAGTAGTATCGGCCATAGGTTTTAATTGGGCGACCAACTTACTGATGGTACTCATCTTTGGCATTACTTCATCATGTACCGCCATTACTTCTTCCATTTTTGAGGAGGTCTCCGCCTTTTTCGGTTCCGTTTTGCAGGAGATACTAATAAGAAGTAGTGATAATAGTGCGATTGTAGTTCTAATAGACATAGTAGATTCTTTTATTAGCATAAAATTACGAAAGTGTATCCTGACTAATTCAGGAAATTACTTCATTTTTGCGCAAATTCTAAAAAGTTGAGCGACGTAAACCGCAAATGGGTCTACCTTATTGTCCTCTCCATTATTTGGGGTACTTCCTATATCCTTATCAAAAAAGGTCTTGAAGGTTTTACGCCAATTCAACTGGGATCGGTTCGTATTGTGATTACTTCAGTAGTTCTCCTTTCCTTGGGATTCAAATCACTCAGGAATATTGCTCGAAAAGAATGGTTTTGGATAGCTCTTTCAGGTCTTTTTGGAAGTTTTATTCCGGTTTTCCTTTTTTCCTATGCCGAAACTGAAATTGACAGTAGTATTGCTTCCATCCTTAATTCATTGGTACCCCTTTTTACCATCCTTATTGGGTTCTTAGCTTTTAAAATTTCTTTTTCTCGTAATCAGTTGGCAGGTGTTCTCGTAGGTTTATTCGGGGCGATCCTGCTGATTTATATGGGCTCTAATGTAAATCCGGATCAGAATTACTGGTATGCCGGACTCGTGGTTATCGCTACCATTCTCTATGCTTGTAATGCCAATATTATCAAGAGTAAATTACAGGAGGTATCGGCTATGGGGATTGCAGCGGGTAACTTTGCCTTTATGGTCCTTCCCGCCCTGATATTGATGTTCTATTCGGGTGCACTAAGCAGTACGGTTAGAGAAGGAGAATATTTTATGAGCTCTTTGGGTTATGTCATTCTCCTGAGTATTATCGGGACTTGTGTGGCCAAGGTGATGTTCAACCGATTGATCCAGATATCCTCCCCGGTATTTTCAGTCTCTGTAACTTACCTAATTCCGGTGGTAGGAATCTTCTGGGGATTGATCGATGGAGAACGCTTCAGTGTTTGGCAGGTGGTTGCATCAGGAATCATATTACTGGGAGTCTACCTGGTCAATAAAAAAAGAAACGCATCCCAGTCCTGAGATGCGTTTCATCAATTAGATTGTATTCGTTTATTCGAAATCTGCCTCAGTCACTGTATAATTGATAACAGCTTCAAGTAACTTGACTTCGATAGTCTGTGGCCCAAGATTACTGGTCTTCATTGTCGGGAATTTAATTCCGTCAAACTCCTGATAATCCATCAACATGCTTTCCTGATTTTGGGTTTGCCCATTCATGGAAGTTACAGACGCTTCCTTCACTTTCAGACCTGTTTCCACATCGTAGAAGTAAGTTGATTGTACCACTTTTCCGGGAACCTCGATTTTAATTACTTCTTTCCCATCCAACATTTCGGTTCCGCCAATTTTGGCATCCGGGTTGGTCGCAATCTTTTGCTCCGGGAAGATTCCCATAGAATTCTTCATGTCTTGCTGAAGATCCGGAGGTAATGGTGTTTTATTAGCCCCCTGCTTCATGTACAACTCGTCGCCCTTGGCAATAACTCCCATCATCGGAGCATTGTTCATAAAGGTTGTTTGAGCGTATTTATCTGCAGTTTTCTTTTCCTCCACTTTGATGGTAGCTCCCATTGCACTGCCTTCATAGACGAGCTTTAGGGATTCTATGGCAGCGACATTGTCTTTCCCGCCAATAGCCTCAAAATATTTATCGATCACCGACTGCACTGTTACACCCTCTGGCACATTGGCCTCGTAATCAGGTTTCTCAGTTTCATTAGCGTATTTGTCAAAGTATTTGACTGGAACCGACTTCCCATTAAAAGTGACCTTCTCGAGATTTTCCAGAACTTCACTTCCCTTACCGGCTACAACTACTCTCGCATTTTTTGCAGAGAAGTATTTACCCGCTGCTGCCTGAACATCTTCAATGGTTATGGCATTGATCCTCTCAAGGTAAGTCTTGTAGAAGTCACTAGGCAGGTCCTCCGTTTCAATATTAAGAGCGTACCTCGCTATGGTCGATGGTCTTTCAAGAGCCATCACAAAGTTCCCCACGTATTTAGCCTTAGTATTTTCTAATTCCTTGGCCGATACTGGTTCCTTGGCAATTCTGTCAATTTCAGTAAGCAATTCAACTACTGAGCTATCAGTTACCATATTCCTAACGCTAGCTGAAGCTCTGAATAATGAAGGCACATATTTATTGTCTCCAATACGTGAATACGAACCATAGGTATACCCTTTATCCTCCCTTAAATTGAGAAATAACCTGGCTTCACCTCCGCCTCCGAGGATCTGATTGGCAACAATAGCAGGAAGGTAATCCTGATCTTTCATTTTCAGATCTACGAGGTTTTGGACCGCAATTTCGGATTGTACCGCATTAGGGACGTCTACAAAGTTGATCTGTGTGTACTGAGCATCCAAAGGTTTGGAGAACGATAAAGAGGGAGGCGCAGCCTTTGTCCATGGCGTAAATGCCTCGGTAACCAATTCTTTGACCTGATCGAACTCTACATCCCCGATGACCACCAAATAAGCATTGGCAGGTACAAAGTAACTCTGATAGAACCGGTTTACATCTATCAAGCTTACGTTGTTAACCGTTTCTTCGGTTGTGAATTCTCCATAAGGATGATCGGTACCATAAGCTAGTGCTCTTTGCACCCTTCCTGCAATAGCAGAAACATCCTTTTCCTGAGTTTTAAGTCCGGTTATCAGTTTATCCTTCTCTTTGTCGAATTCCTCCTGAGTGAAATTGGGATTAATAGCGGCATCGGCCATTAATTCCAGGATTCGTGGAAAATATTTAGAGAGGGAACTGGCAAATGCGCTTTGAGAACCGAAACTGATACTCGCGCCCAGAAAATCAACTTCTTCATTGAATTCATCTTTAGGAATTGATGTTGATCCGTTTCCTATCAGTGACCCGGTAAGACTAGCCACTCCAGCCTTGTCTCCTTCCACTATGGGAGGATTGTCTAAAGTTAGCTGCATAGAGACCCTGGGTAATTTGTGATTTTCCACCACCATGACTTTTAAACCATTGGCGAGCTCAAACTGCTGTGGATCGTCCAGATTGATCTCCGGTGCTGGCCCGGGTTCTGGCATCTTTGAACGGTCTATCTGTGCACTGACGGATACCGTTATAAATGCAATTATTAAAGTGTAAATTATTCTTTTCATCTTTTAGTTGTCTGTTTTGTCTTTGGGTAAATAATCGATCACTACGCGTTGGTTGGGCTTCAGATACTTTTCAGCAACTTCCCTTATTTCTTCACGTGTTATCGATCTGAAGATATCAATCTCCTTGTTGATCAGGTTAGTGTCACCGTACAACATATAAGAGGTAGCAAGAGTGCCTGCAATACCTTCTACACTGGAATTGGAGTTGACAAATCTGTTTTCAAATTTATTTTGAAGTTTTTGGTAATCCTTTTCTGAAATAAGATCGGTCCTTACCAATGCAACTTCTTCTTCCATTTCAGCTGCGAGAACTTCAAGAGGTGTTTCACCTACCGGAAGTGCAAAAACCAGATACATGCCATAGTCTTCCTGCCCGATATTAAATGCTCCTACCTGTAATGCTTGTTTTTGCTCGTCAACAATCTTCTTGTATAGCTTAGAGCTTTTACCATCGCTGAGGTAGGTAGAGATCATATCCAGTACGTAGGCATCGCGTTCCGCAAATCCAGGTGTACGGTAAGCTACCATAATGGCCGGGATCTGAATGTTTGGATCATAGGCCGTAGCTTTAATTTCTTCTGTGATAGGCTCTTCCTTAGGATAACTTCTTAGGATATCTGCTCCTCTTGGGATAGGTCCGAAATAATCGGAGATCATTTTCTTGGTCTCTGCGACATCAATATCTCCTGCAACTACAAGTACCGCATTATTAGGTACGTAATACATCTTGTTGTAAGCGATCACATCTTCAAGCGTAGCAGCATCCAGATCCTTCATATAGCCAATGTTAGGATCTTTATAAGGATGAACACTAAACAGGTTTTCCCCGAGTACCGGTAATAATTGGCCATAGGGGGAATTGTCATAACGAAGCCTCTTTTCTTCCTTTACTACTTCCTGCTGCGTATCAATGCCCTCCTGGTTAATGATGGGATGCAGCATTCTTTCAGATTCCATCCAAAGACCTAATTTCAGGTTGTTGCTTGGAAAAACTTCGTAATAATAGGTTCTGTCCTGGGAGGTATTGGCATTGTTTCTGCCTCCGTTTGAAGATACAATCTCAAACCATTTCCCTCTCTCAATATTCTTTGTTCCTTCGAAGAGCAGATGCTCAAATAAATGGGCAAAACCGGTTCGTCCTTCGGTTCTGTCCTTCCCACCAACGTGGTACATCACCGAAGTAGTCACTACCGGTGCTGTGTTGTCTTGATGCAGGATAACGTGCAAACCATTATCCAGATCGTACTCCTCAAAAACCACTTCCTGTGCTCCGGCGGTCAGAGCCACAAAGAGCAGGGCCATGAAGGGCACTGATAATTTTCTTTTTCTCATGTGTTTAGTAATTAAATTAAATGAAGTAAATCTATTTTTGTAATATTCCGTTAAGTCCACAAAGAACCTAAAATTTTACTTCCGTAAATATAAAAATTCCCATAGCTTTAACAAGAATTAACAGCCATATTAACGATAATTTCATACTTTGAGAGCATCAAAATAACCAAATAACTTATGAAGAAAATTGCACTTCCCATTCGCTTTGGAATTGCTGCCAGCGGAAGCCTTATTGCTTATTTCCTGATTCTATCTCTAGTTGACTTGCACACTAATGTCTTTTACAGCTTGTTCAACGGGGTAATTACGGGCTTTGCTATATACGAAGCGATCAAATATTTCAAGATCGAGGAAAAAGAGAAATTTACTTACGGTACAGGTTTTAAAGCCGGAATCGTCACTGGATTTGTCGCAACTCTCATTTTTACTGTATTTTTTGCCATTTACTCTACTGAAATAGATCCGGAATTTCTGGAACATCTCTCTTCACAATGGTTTAGCAGATTTGATAGTTTTGAGGCTATAGTTTTCTTTACCGTGGCGATCATGGGATTTGCCACTAGTATTGTCCTTACACTGTCCTTTATGCAATTGTTTAAATCTACTAATAATACCAAGTAAGGGGAAGTCTTTTTTATAATCAAAACCCTTGCGATTTATCAATTTAGCAGTATATTTGCAGCCTCCTAAAAGTTCCTTCGGACGTAATAGAAGAACGTCGGATCAAAATAGGGTAAACATTTAATCTAACGCTATGTATGCAATTGTAGAAATAGCAGGGCAGCAATTTAAAGTTGCGAAAGACCAGAAGGTTTACGTTCATCGTTTAAAAGAAGAAGAGGGAAAGAAAGTTTCTTTTCACAATGTTCTCCTGCTTGAAGACGGTAAGAATGTAACTGTTGGCGCCCCGGCTATAGACGGCGCTGCTGTAGAAGCAAAAGTCGTGAAGCACCTAAAGGGTGACAAAGTAATCGTCTTCAAAAAGAAAAGACGTAAAGGTTATCAGAAAAAGAACGGACACCGTCAGTTCCTTACTGAAATCCAGATTGAAGGTATTATAGCCAAAGGGGCTAAAAAGGTAGAAGCCAAAAAAGAGGCGGCTCCTGCAAAAGAAACTCCAAAAGCTAAGAAGGAATCTGCGCCTAAAGCAGCAGCTCCTAAAGCTAAAAAGGAGGCACCTAAGGCGAAAGAGACCAAAAAAGCAACTCCTGCACCAAAGAAAGCGGCTCCAAAAGCATCAGCCGATCTCAGTAAGAATACGGTAGCAGAGTTGAAAGCAATGGCAAAATCAAAAGGTCTTGAGGGCTATTCTTCCATGAAGAAGGCAGAACTCATTGCCGCATTAAGTAAATAATTAGGAGATCACTCCGCTAAACAGATAGAATTATGGCACATAAAAAAGGTGTAGGTAGTTCCAAAAACGGAAGAGAATCGGAGTCGAAACGACTTGGAGTTAAGATCTTTGGCGGCCAGGCTGCTACTGCCGGAAATATTATTGTAAGACAAAGAGGAACCAAGCATAATCCCGGTGAGAATGTTTACGCAGGGAAGGATCATACCTTGCATGCCAGGGTTGATGGCCTGGTGAAATTTGAGAAAAAGGCTGGAGGCAAATCCTATGTTTCCATCGAGCCTTTTGATGCTTAGATGATTTAAACACAAAAAAAAGCTCTTGAATTCTCAAGAGCTTTTTTTTTGAGTTGAAAGCCGATTAATATCTGTAATAATCCGGCTTATAAGGTCCGTTCTGCGGCACACCTATATAATCTGCCTGTTCCTTGTCTAGTTCTGTAAGCTCAGCTCCTAATCGGGCTAAGTGCAATTTGGCTACCTTCTCGTCCAGATGTTTCGGAAGCATATACACTTTGTTTTCGTACTTATTGCTGTATTTCCAAAGTTCTATCTGAGCCAGCGTCTGATTGGTAAATGAATTGCTCATCACGAAGCTCGGATGCCCGGTAGCACATCCCAGGTTGACCAATCGGCCTTCCGCCAGTACAATAATGTCCTTTCCATCTATGGTATACTTATCTACCTGTGGTTTAATCTCGTCCCTCGTGTTTCCATATTGAGAGTTCAACCAGGCCATATCAATTTCATTGTCGAAATGACCAATATTGCAGAGAATGGCCTTATCCCTCATGGCCCTGAAGTGTTCCTCCCTGATAATATCTTTATTTCCGGTAGCCGTCACAATGATATCGGCCGTCTTTATCACCGATTCTAACTTTTTAACTTCATACCCATCCATACACGCCTGCAGTGCACAAATAGGATCGATTTCCGTCACGGTAACAATAGACCCTGCCCCTCGGAACGAGGCTGCGGTTCCTTTCCCGACATCCCCATAGCCCGCTACCACTACTTTTTTCCCGGCTAACATGGTATCTGTTGCTCTTCTAACTGCATCTACTGCACTTTCTTTGCATCCGTATTTATTGTCGAATTTCGATTTGGTAACGGAGTCGTTTACATTGATGGCCGGCATAGGAAGGGTCCCATTTTTCATCCGTTCGTATAAACGATGTACCCCTGTGGTGGTTTCTTCAGACAGGCCTTTGATTCCTGAAGCCAATTCGGGATACTTATCCAGTACCATATTCGTCAGATCTCCTCCGTCATCCAGAATCATATTCAGGGGTTTCCGATCCTCCCCAAAGAAAAGAGTCTGTTCTATACACCAGTCGAATTCTTCTTCATTCATTCCTTTCCATGCGTAAACAGGAATACCGGTTGCCGCTATAGCTGCTGCTGCCTGATCCTGTGTGGAGAAGATATTACAGGAGCTCCAGGTAACTTCGGCTCCCAGAGCAATAAGTGTTTCAATCAATACGGCAGTCTGAATCGTCATATGCAGACATCCGGCTATCCTTGCCCCTTTTAGAGGTTGATCTTTTTTGTATTCTTCCCTAAGCGACATAAGTCCGGGCATTTCTGCCTCCGCCAGTTCTATTTCCTTTCGCCCCCATTCAGCCAGGGAAAGGTCTTTAACTTTGTATGGCACATACGGTACAGTTTTAATGCTCATCTCTTTTTTTATTTTTACTTTCGTTAGCACGCGGTTTCCCGCAATTTTTTGGACCTCAAAGATAGTGATAACTTAAAAATTCCCATGCCCCTTTACAAAACAATAACAATAAATCCCGGGATTCGAATACATATCTGGAAGATATCAGAAAAGGAAGATGCACTGGCCGAGGGCATTACTTTAACGCCGCATTGCAATGAACGATACCAGGGGATGAAGTCGGAACTTCACCGCAGGGGATTTCTGAGTATCAGGCATCTGATGGCTGAAGAAGGTTATACCGATCAGGATTTGTACTACGACGACCTGGGAAAACCACACTTAAAGGATGGATCATTTATTTCCATAACCCATTCCTATCAATTTACAGGAATAATCATCAGTAATAACATACCCGTAGGTATTGATATCGAGAAACAAAGGGAAAAGATCCTGAAAATTGCCCATAAGTTTACCCCTATTGAAGAATACGGTTCTTTTACCGATCCTCACGGCCTGATGAGAAAACTAACTGTGGTCTGGGGGGCCAAGGAATCCCTTTACAAAATCAATTCAACTATTGGACTCAGTTTCCTTAAAAACATAGATATCGATGATTTTGAAATGGATAGCGGGAAAACGACCGGATTGATTCACCTCAATGGCACCTCTTTCTTTTTTAAGGTCCGTTTTCTTGAATTTGAAGGATTTACCTGTGCCTATGCCATGCAGATAAAGTCTGAGGGTTCAGAAGAGTATTTAATCCAAAACACTAAAGATAGCCGATGAATATTTCAGTTGAACTCACCCTTAGTCCGCTGCAGGATCAGTTTGAAGAGCCTGTCATAGCCTTTATAAAATCGCTCAGGGCCTCAGAGTTGCGGGTAATTGAAAATCCACTGAGCACACAAGTATACGGACCCTATGATCAGGTGATGAACCTTATCCAAACCCACTTAAAAGAAGCCTTTGAGTCGCTCGATAATGGTTTGCTATTTATGAAAATTGTAAAAACTGATCGCAGCGAGTATGAACCCCATTTCTGATTTTTTCCTGGATCCGTACATGGGGAGGGAGCCTTACCTGATTGTACTTGAAGCGATCGCTTTTTTTTTCGGGATTGCCAGTGTTGTCTATGCTAAAAAAGAGAATATCCTGGTATACCCTACCGGTCTGGTGGCTACCATAATTACCGTCTATCTTTTTTATGTCGATGCGCTTTTCGGTGACATGATGATGAATTTTTACTATTCTGTCATGAGCATTTATGGCTGGTGGAATTGGGCCAGGGTGAAAGGCAATGAAAGAGTAGTACACATTACCAGGACGAATACCAGGGAAAAATTAATAGGTTTTGGGCTATTTCTGATGACCATGGGCGTTACATACGGGGTCTACAAGGGATTCGGAACTCTGCTGGAAGGTGCCAATTACATTGATATTTTTACCTCAGGTGTATTCTTTACCGCCATGTGGTATATGGCCAATAAAAAACTGGAGAACTGGACACTCTGGATTTTTGCAGATATTATTACAGTTCCCTTATATGCCTATAGAGGATGGGGTATGCTTTCTCTTCAATACCTTATCTTTACCGTCCTGGCCGTTCAAGGTTATTTAGCATGGAAGAAAGACTTAAACAAATCCCTTCAGACGTTGTAAAAATAGTATTGTTTGGCCCCGAATCCACCGGTAAGACTACCCTTTCACAACAATTAGCCTCTTATTACAACACGCTCTGGGTACCAGAATACGCCAGGGAATACCTGCAGGACAAATGGGACAGGGAACAAAAAACATGTGAACCACATGACCTCCTTCCCATTGCTGAGGGACAAATACGATTGGAAAATGAGTATACTGAAAAAGTAAAGGATCTGTTGATTTGTGATACGGATCTGCTTGAAACAAAAGTTTACTCTGAAGCGTATTACCTGGGGTATACAGATCCAATTTTAGAAAAATATGCCCTTGAAAATCAATATGATTTGTATCTTCTAACCTACATTGATACTCCCTGGGTTAAAGATGATCTCAGAGACAAACCCGATGAAAGAGAGAAGATGTATTTATACTTTAAGGACACCCTTGAGAAGTACAACAGAAATTTTGTTATTTTAAAAGGGGAGCCGGAGAAGAGACTTAAGATAGCCATAGAGCACGTAGACAAAATATTAGACAATGATTGAATTTACTCAAAAGGATATAAGGCAGTTAGAGGAAAAAGGAATCAGCAGGAAAACGGTAGAAGCCCAGATCCGGACTTTTGCGGAAGGTATTCCTTTTGTCAGCCTCCATGGCCCTGCCGTTGTAGGGGATGGTATAATGAGAACAAATGCGGATCAGGAAAAAAGATTTGTGGAGAGATTCGAGAGATCACAATCCAAGCTCTCCCTGCTGAAGTTTGTTCCTGCTTCCGGGGCAGCATCCAGGATGTTTAAGTTGCTTTTCAACTTTCTTGACACTTTCAAAGCTGGTGAAGAGAGTTTCTCTTCATATGTCGACCGCACAGGACAAAAGGAGTTAGGGGAATTTTTTGAGCGAGCCACTGAACTTCCATTTTATGAAATGATTTTAAAGCGTATTGGGCAAAAAAATCTATCTGAGGACACCTCTAAATATGCTTTCGTAAAAGAATTGCTAAGTGAAGAAGGTTTAAATTATGGGTTTTACCCAAAGGGTTTACTGCCTTTTCACAAGTACAAGGACCATCTGGTTACCCCTTTTGAAGAACACCTTTTTGAAGCTGCCTACTATGCCAGAAGTAAGGACAAGGCCTTTCTCCATTTTACTATTTCAGAACAACACCAGACTCTTTTTGACACTGAACTGAAGAAGGTGGAAAAACGGGCGTCTGAAAAGACAGACACCAATTTTAAAGTGGACTACTCCTATCAAAGTCAGGCTACGGATACCATTGCTGTCACACCCGATAATCAGCCTTTCAGGAATGAGGATAATTCTGTGCTGTTCAGACCGGGTGGACACGGAGCATTAATTCAAAACCTCGATCAGCAGGATGCGGATATTATCTTTATTAAAAATATTGACAATGTGGTTACGCGCGACAAATGCGATGAAATAGCAAGATCGAAAAAAGTACTGGCCGGAGTACTTCTTGAACTGCAGGAGCAGATTTTTAGTTTTTCAAATATCCTTGAAGAGCAAACCATGGACGGCAATACATTGGATGAAATAAAATTATTTCTTGAAAACGATCTCAATGTGCGCTTTTCTGAAAATTTCTCAGGATTTACTCTGGGACAGCAGATAGAGATTCTGAAGGATAAGCTCAACAGACCCATACGTGTTTGCGGGATGGTAAAGAATGAGGGAGAACCCGGAGGTGGTCCATACTGGGTTAAGGACAGAAATGGAAATATAAGTTTGCAAATCGTTGAATCTGCCCAAGTCGATCTCAGCCATGAACAGCAGTCGGCCATCTTTAAAAAGGCGACACATTTTAATCCTGTAGATCTCGTTTGCGGAGTAAAGGATTTTAAAGGGGATAAATTCAATCTTATGAATTACGTGGATGAGAAGCAAGGGTTTATCACCCTGAAAACAAAAGAGGGAAAAGAACTCAAGGCACTTGAACTTCCAGGACTATGGAATGGCGCTATGGCTTACTGGAATACTATTTTTGTAGAAGTGCCATCCTCTACCTTCAATCCGGTGAAAACGGTGAACGACCTTTTAAAACCGGCACATCAGGTAAATTAGGGAAGGATACCCGTTTATATTTAAGCAATATTCCGAATCAAGTACTTATCTTTGTCTTATCTCAAAGGGGTGCCTGCAGAGTTTTTCTTCCCTGAGGAACAGAACAGGCTGAGAGTATACCCAATGAACCTGGGCGGGTAATGCCGCCAAGGGATCCGGACTTTTTTAAAAAAGTTCCAGATTTGAGAAAGATTCAGACCCATGTTCGACTCTTTCCAAATGGGTATCAAATAGTTTCAGAAATTATTAATTGAATAATAACCCCTTTTATTCATAAAGCAAAATGAATGAAAAGAGGAATTATTTTTTCAGTATTCATCGGAACTCTGGGAATGGCCTTTGCGCAGGAGCAAAAGAAAGACACTACCCTGGCCAAAGAAATTATCCTGGATGAGGTATTGGTTTCATCTGTAAGGGTAACCAAAGAGTCACCCGTAACCTTCTCTAACATTACCAAGGCAGAATTAGCGCCCAGAAACCTGGGTCAGGACATTCCTATTCTTTTGAATTTTCTTCCTTCTGTTGTAACTACTTCCGATGCGGGGGCAGGAGTGGGATATACCGGTATCAGGGTAAGGGGGAGCGATGCCACACGGGTGAATGTTACTATTAATGGTATTCCGTACAACGATTCAGAGTCTCACGGTACTTTCTGGGTGAATTTGCCCGATTTTGCCTCATCTACTGAAGACCTGCAGTTGCAACGCGGAGTTGGTACTTCAACCAACGGAGCGGGTGCTTTTGGAGCTAGTCTCAACTTACTGACAGATGCGGTATCTGAAGAGGGATACGCACAACTGGCTACCTCCTATGGAAGTTTTAATACCATGAGAAATAATGTAAAGTTTTCAACAGGATTGCTCAATGAGGCCTTTGAATTTTCAGGTCGACTCTCGAGGATCATTTCTGATGGATACATAGACAGAGCCTCTTCTGCCCTTGATTCCTATTTCTTGCAGGGCGCTTTCAGGGACGGGAATACACTTGTAAAGGCCTTGCTTTTCGGTGGTCACGAAATTACCTATCAGGCTTATTTTGGTATAGATGCCCAAACCCTGGCTACGAATCGACGGTTTAATCCGGCAGGACTGTATACTGATGAGAATGGGGAGACCAGATTTTATGAAAACGAAGTAGATAATTATAAACAGGACCATGCTCAACTCCACTGGAATCAAAATCTGGGGCAGGGCTGGAATTCAAGCCTGGCATTTCATTATACAAGGGGGAGAGGATATTTTGAACAGTTTAGGGAAGATGATGATTTTGACACTTACGGCTACGATGCCATTACTGTTAATGGTGAAACGATCACTGAAACCGACCTGGTGAGGAGGAGATGGCTCGATAATGATTTCTATGGCACGGTGTTTTCGCTAAATAAGGATTTTGAGAAGACAAAGTTTATCCT
>JABDQK010000177.1 GCA_013042255.1 Flavobacteriaceae bacterium
GTTGAAACCGGCCAGGGCGACCGGCCGGGCGTGGATGTAGTTATGAATTCGGTAGAGATCATCAGAAACGGCAAAGAGGCCAGGAATTTTGATGCGGTTAAAATTATGAGTGATTATTTTGCGGAGGAAGAGGAGGCCATTGCGGCCATGAAAAAAATGGTTAGTGATTTTGCTCAGGAAATTGCAACTCAAAAAGAAAGCGCAGAAGCACTACCGTCCGGACTAAAAATGATTGTCCTGAAGGAAGGAACGGGTGAGAAACCTAAGATCGGACAAAAAGTGATGGTGAATTATGCAGGTTATCTGGAGGACGGCTCTATGTTCGACAGTAACTATGAGGAAGTAGCAAGAAAATACGAGAGGTATGATGAGGAACGCAAACTCGGAGGCGGTTACGAACCCTTTCCCATGGATTACAGTCCGGATGCCCGACTGATACCCGGTTTTAAGGAAGGATTACTTTCTATGAAAGTTGGGGATAAAATAAGGGTATTTATCCCACCTCACCTGGGATATGGCCAGCAAGGAAGCGGACCTATCCCACCCAACTCCAATCTGGTCTTCGACCTGGAAATCACAGGTATGTTCGGAGAATAAATTCAACCCCGCTCAATGCGGGGTTTTTTATGCTTCGGGAATTTCAGATAAAATAGTCTTTAGAAATTTCCAGAATTTTTGAACTGAAGAGATCTGGACTCTTTCATCAGGAGAATGTGCCCCTTTGATGTTAGGTCCAAAACTTATCATGTCCATCTCTGGATAATGGCTACCGAGGATTCCACACTCCAGTCCGGCATGGCAGGCGACTACCTCCGGAGATGCCTGGAATAATTCCTCATATTCCTTTACGAGAACCTTCAGGATTTCAGAATCAGGGTTGGGGGTCCAGCCGGGATAATCACCGCTTAGGCTCACCTCGTATCCCGCGAGTTCAAGAACTGAACTTAGTTGGGATGCAAGGTTCATTTTTCCCGACTCTACGGAGGAGCGTGTGAGGCAGCTGATTTTGATATTTCCATTCTGTACTTCAACTCGCGCCAGATTGTTTGAGGTTTCCACCAGATCGTCAATAGTTGTACTCATAGCAAAGACCCCATTTTGCACGCCCTGAACCGCTCTCAGTAGCCTCCCCTGGGCATCCCTGTCCATGCATTTACCTGTAAGGTTTTGCTTCGAAAGGGCAATATTGAGCTTAGGTTCCGTCACCCGAAGTTCGTTGCGGATGTTGCCAATAATTTCCTCAATCCCGGCAAGCACTTTTTCCTCCCCTTGCGAAATGGCAAATCGTGCAACACTTTCCCTTGGAATCGCATTTCGAAGTCCGCCTCCGTCAATTTCACATAAGTGTATTAAGCCTTCCTGTGCGGCAGCAAGGAGAAGCCTGTTCATAATTTTATTGGCATTACCCAGACCACGGTGTATATCCATCCCACTATGGCCTCCCTGGAGACCATTGACAAGGAGCTGATATCCCTGAGTCCCTAAAGGCAGGTCCACTTCTGCATATTTGCCTATGGCGGTTACATCTATGCCCCCGGCACATCCTATATCGATCTCATCATCCTCTTCGGTGTCGAGGTTTAGCAAAATTGACCCCTTTAACAAGTCGCCCTGCAGGCCCTTTGCTCCTGTCATCCCGGTTTCTTCATCGATCGTAAAAAGGGCTTCCAGAGGTGGATGTGGAACCTGGTCCCCGGCCAAAATCGCCATGATCGCGGCTACGCCCATTCCATTATCAGCCCCCAGGGTAGTACCTTTGGCCTTTACCCAATCCCCGTCCACATACATTTCTATACCTTGTTCGTCAAAGTTGAAATCTGTGTCGTTATTTTTCTGATGAACCATATCGAGATGGGATTGGAGTACTACCGGTTTTCTGTTTTCCATTCCCGGGGTAGCCGGTTTTCTGATAATTACATTTCCCACATTGTCTTGGATGGTTTCAAGGCCTAGTGCCTTTCCAAAATCCATCATAAAGGCAATTACCCGTTCTTCTTTTTTTGAAGGACGGGGTACGGCGTTGAGCTTTGAAAAATAATTCCAGACCGATTTAGGTTCTAAGTTTTGAATATCCATATCAAATTCTACTATTTATGGACCAAAAATACTGAGCCCCATCGAAACCTACTCATAAAATTGGGTAAATTTACCGACATGAATTACAGGCTGAAAAATGCTATTGTCCTCGCTTTACCTATTCAAATTCTTTTGATCGGTTGGATCAGTAATTATCCCTCTATCATTGAAGAGTACTACAGCAAAGGAATTTACCCCTTTATAGCAGCCTCCATGAGGTGGCTCTATGGATGGATTCCCTTTTCGCTGGGCGATGTAATTTATACTCTTTTAGGGCTTCTTGTTATCCGTTACATTTACATCAAATGGATATATATTAGAACAAAACCCTTTGTCTTTCTGCGCAACCTTCTGGTAGTTCTCTCCATAGCCTATTTTACATTCCATTTACTCTGGGGATTGAATTACTATCGCGAACCTTTGGCAAAAACTCTCGACCTGCAAAATTCATATTCTCAGGAGGAGTTGCTTGAATTCACTTCCCGTCTTGCTGAAGAAACAAACAGACTACATTCAGATCTCACCAGAAATGACAGCCTGCAAGTTAGCATTCCATATTCGCACAGAGAGATTTTTGATAAAGTCGCGGGGCTTAGCAACCCTGTTAGCATCGAATTTCCGGAATTAAAATACTCCAATCCCAGTATTAAAGAATCACTCTACAGTCTTGCCCTCACCTACATGGGGTATGGGGGGTATCTCAATCCTTTTACCCTTGAGTCCCAGGTAAATAGAAAAATTCCTATTTCCAGGTTTCCTGTTGTGAGTTGTCATGAGATGGCACATCAATTGGGTTATGCGGCTGAAAATGAAGCGAATTTCATCGGCTACCTGAGAGCTTTCAATCATCCGGATCCACTTATTAAATACACAGCACTTACTTATGCCCTCGGCTACTGTCTTGCAGAGATCAGATACCAGGACGAGGAAAAGTTTCAGGAAATTTACGGGAAGGTTAATCCGGGTGTCAAAATGGATTACCAGGAACTGAGTAAGTTCTGGACATCCTACGAAAACCCGCTTGAGCCTGTCTTTAAAGAAGTCTACAATCGTTTTCTAAAGGCAAATAATCAGGTCGAAGGTATTAAAAGTTACAACCAGGTCGTAGCCCTGTTCGTGGCCTACCACAAGCAATCTCCACTTTAGCCTGGCAAGCTAATACTTAGCGCTAAAAATATAAATCGTTCCAAATGTTAAAAAAGCGGGAATGAGGTTGTGTTCTGCACAGTTCGTTTATTTTTAGGCTGCTAACTTTAAAATTCAACCTTTATGAAATTAAAATACCTGATTGTGGCCGTCGCATTCTTATTTGCGTTACCACTCTCTTCCCAGGAATACTTCCCCAAAAATGACGGGGTAAAAGCAGAAAACAATAATTACACTGCCCTAACAAATGCCAGGATATACGTGACCCCAACCCAAATTATTGAGAATGGGATACTCCTTATAAAAGACGGGAAAGTGATATCCGCCGGTACATCCGTAAGCATCCCACCCAATAGCGTACAGGTCGATCTGAAAGGAAAGAGTATATACCCTTCCTTTATTGATGTGTATTCCAAATTTGGGGTTGAGCAACCTAAAAGACCTTCAGGGGGCGGTAGATCACCACAGTATGATCCTACCCGGGAAGGATTCTACTGGAATGACCATATCATGCCTGAGGCAGACGCGATCAATTCGTATAAATACGATGATAAAAGTGCCAAATCGTTACGCGAGGCCGGGTTCGGTGTAGTAAACTCCCATATCCAAGATGGAATTGCCAGAGGAAGCGGTGTTTTAGTGGCTCTTAAGGCTGAAGCTAATGAGGCTGAGCGAATTGTTGATGACAATTCGGCACAGTACTTCTCTTTCGACAAAAGTGTTTTAAAACGACAGTCGTACCCTACCTCTCTCATGGGTGCAATGGCACTACTACGACAGATGTACAATGATGCTTCATGGTACTCAAAAGGAATGGTAGATACAAAAGACAGATCGCTCGAAGCCCTGCTGGAGAACAGAAGCATGGTGCAGGTATTTGCGGCTGGCAATGCCGGAAACATTCTTAGAGCGGATAAAATAGGAGATACCTTTGGTATTCAATATGCGATCCTTGGAGGAGGAAACGAATTTGAACTTATTGACGAAATCAAATCGGCCAACGCAAAATTGATTATTCCGGTAAATTTTCCTGACGCATATGATGTGTCGGATCCGTTTCAGGCTGATTATGTCTCACTAAAAGATATGAGGTTCTGGAACCAGGCTCCATCCAATCCGAAGGTCCTGGCCGATAATGGTGTAGCCTTTAGTTTTACCCTTCACGAGCTGAAAAGTCCTTCAGCCCTGAAAGAAAAAATCGGAAAGGCAATCGAATACGGTTTATCTGAAGCCAAGGCTCTTGAAGCCCTTACCCTGGCTCCGGCCACTCTGTTGGGTAAAACTGATCTTATTGGAACACTGCAACCGGGACGATATGCCAATTTTCTGATCACCTCGGGGGATGTTTTCGACAAGGAAACAACCCTCTATGAGAACTGGGTCCAGGGGCAGAAAAGCATTATCAATGCCATGGATCAGAAAGATATCCGTGGAAAATATGATTTGAGATTAGGAGCAACCACTTATGATCTGGATATAACAGGGGAAGTTTCCAAGCCTAAAGCAGAAGTAAAACAGGACACGATAAAGCTAACTTCCAAACTGAGCTACGATGGGGACTGGGTTACGATGTCGGTTACGACCTCCGATCGGAATACCTACCGTATGACGGCGAGAGTAAGTCCGGATAGTGATAACCTAAACGGTAAACTTCTGCTGCCAGACGGGGGCGACTCGCGGTTTACTGCAGTTCGGAAGGAAGGACCCTCAGACTCCACAGAAAAAAAAGACGGGGATTCAAAAACTCCGACAATAATGCCGGTGAAATTTCCCAATGTGGGTTATGGTTATTCTGAAAAGAAGACAGCTGAGGATATGTTGTTCAGGAATGCAACGGTATGGACTGGTGAAGCGGCTGGCATACTTGAAAATACAGATGTCTTGGTAAGGAACGGGAAAATATCCCGTATTGGAAAGAACCTGAATGCAGGAAATGCCAGGGTAATTGATGCCAGCGGGAAACACCTTACAGCAGGGATTATTGACGAACACAGTCATATAGCAGGTCTTGCTATCAATGAGGCCGGGCAAAATTCGTCCGCTGAAGTAAAACTGACTGATGTAGTAGATCCGAATGATATGGACCTCTACCACAATCTTGCCGGAGGGGTAACTACAGTACAATTGCTGCATGGCTCCGCCAACCCTATCGGAGGAAGATCGGCTATCCTCAGACTAAAATGGGGAGAATCGGCAGATAAACTCATATTTGAGAACTCTCCTAAGTTTATCAAGTTTGCCCTTGGTGAGAATGTGAAGCAAAGTAACTGGAACAGCTTTAATCGCTTTCCACAGACCCGGATGGGTGTAGAACAGGTCTTTGTCAATTATTTCCAGCGAGCTAAAGAATATGACGCTTTGAAGAAAAGTGGAAAAC
>JABDQK010000187.1 GCA_013042255.1 Flavobacteriaceae bacterium
GGAAAGGAATCAACTTTTACGATTCGGTCTTCGAGATAAATATCATTAAAACTTACCTCAAGGCCCAGGATACGCCTGATAGAACTTAAAAAATGCCTTTCGTAATCGTAGGTATGAAAGCCAATAAGGTCTGAACCCAGCAGGCCCATAAGAACTTCTTCCCTCCAGGGTAGTGTTCTGAAGATCTCGAAAGAGGGAAATGGAATATGAAGAAAAAATCCGATGGAGATGTCGGGTTTTTTCTCCCGTACCATTTGAGGAACCAGCATGAGCTGGTAATCATGAACCCAGATGATGTCGTCTTCCTCTGCTTCTTTTAAAATGGCATCAGCGAATTTCTGATTTACCTCTTTGTAGGTATTCCAACTGGAGAGTTCAAACTCGGAGTATTCCAGGAAGTAATGAAAAAGGGGCCAGATGGTGCGGTTACTGAAACCGTAGTAAAAGCCATCTACTTCTTCTTCCGTAAGTTTTACTTTCGACGAACCGTGTTTTGCGAGTGCTTTGTCAATATCACTTTCGAGTTCCCCGGGAATTTCCTCTTCAGTGAGGCCACTCCATCCTATCCAAAGGCTTTGCCCTTCTGAATGCACCGATTTCATTCCGGTTGCAAGGCCTCCTACACTAGGTATGGCCTTGATGGTACCGTTGTCAATTTGCAATTGTACAGGCAGTCTGTTTGAGATTATGATAGTTTTGGCCATAAATTCAATGTTTTTACCCCTTTTTCTCTTTTGTTTCTCTAAATTTCGTCAAATTGAGGCGCAATTGCAATGAAAGCTGAATTTTTACAGGATTCTTATTTATGGACAACTTAGATTACGGAATTATAGGGAACTGCAGGAGCGCTGCTCTTGTTTCAAAGACAGGCTCAATTGACTGGTGTTGTTTACCAGAATTTGACTCATCTTCTGTTTTTGCGAAACTACTGGATGATGAAATAGGGGGATGTTTTGGTATCAAGGTTGAACCCTCATATACGATTAAACAGCGCTATAAAAAACATACAGCAGTTTTAATAACCGAGTTTAAAGAAGGGGATAATATCTTTGAGATTCACGATTTTATGCCCAGGTATTTAAAAAATCACAGCCACTATTACGCTCCGCCTGAATTGGTGCGCTATGTGAAGCATATCTCCGGAAAACCGAAATTCAGTGTCCACTATGAACCTAAACTCGCCTATGCGATTGGTGAAACGAATACTTTTATAAAAAAGAATTTTATTGCGAGTTTAACCAAAGGGGAGAAATTTGAGACTGTTTTCCTGTATACGTCATTTAACAAAAATGCCGTCCTGGAGGGAAGAGAGCTGGAAGTGACGGAGAACGGTTATTTTCTGATGGCCTATAACGAGAAAATTTTCCAGCCCAGTACCCGGAAAATTTATTTGGAACTGGAAAGAACCAAAGTGTACTGGTTGAATTGGAGCAATAAAACACCTAATTACAAGAAATACAACGCACAGATCACCAGGAGCGCCATTACGCTTAAATTACTCACCTATAATAAAACGGGTGCCGTATTGGCTGCTGCAACGACCTCCCTTCCCGAAACCATTGGGGAAGTCAGAAACTGGGACTATCGCTTTTGTTGGATTCGTGATGCATCGATGGTGATTAAGGTGATGGTTGATCTGGGTCATATAAATGTAGCGAAGCGTTACCTGCAGTTTATCGTTGATCTGATTCCTGATAAAGGAGAAAAACTCCAGATCATGTACGGGATTAACAAGGAGAAGAAACTCACGGAGAGAACGCTCGACCACTTAAAAGGATACAAAGGCTCAAAACCGGTAAGGGTTGGCAATGCCGCCTATGAGCAAAGACAAAATGATATTTATGGTATCCTGATGGATGCCATTTATGCCCAATTGAATATTTTCAGCACCGATATCGAAAATGCCGAGGAACTCTGGGGAATAACCAAAGGAATTGTCTGGATCGTTACCGAACACTGGCGGGAACCCGATAAAGGGATCTGGGAATTCCGGCAGGAAGATCGACATTTTACCTTTTCAAAAGTCCTTTGCTGGGTGGCTATCGATCGGGCGATCAAAGTGGCCCGAATCTTTAGGAAATGGAGAAAGATAGAGAAATGGAGCTTACTGGAACAGGAGATCAAAAAGGATATCATGGACAAGGCCTGGAATGAAGAAGTGCAGGCATTTACCCAGTCTTATGGCAGTACCAATCTCGACGCTTCAGTATTGCTTATGGAATCTTATGGGTTTATTCCGGCCAGAGACCCGAAATTTGTAAGTACCGTAAAAGCTATTGAAAAAGACCTGAGTAACGATGGACTTTTATATCGCTACAAAAATGAGGATGATTTTGGCCTGCCTTCTTCTTCATTTACCATTTGCACTTTCTGGTTTATCAACAGCCTCTTTAAAATTGGAGAAGAAGAAAAAGCCCAGGAACTTTTTGACCGTGTACTTAGTTATAGTAATCACCTGGGACTCTTTAGTGAGGATATCGATTTTAAAACCAAACGTTTACTGGGTAATTTTCCTCAGGCATATTCGCATCTGGCACTAATAGAGTGTGCAATTAATTTTTCTCAGAAAGCTACGGAACAACGCGTCCTGGAATCTATGCGTTAAGGTGGCCTCGCCTCCCTTTTGAAATAATCAGTGAAAGCAATTCTTTCAAGTGCTCTGTAGTCGTAAAAGGATTCATGATGGTGCATCGGAGATATTGCCTTCCCCTGATACGGGTTTGTACAATATAAAATCTTCCTTCCTGCAGTAATGCCTGCCTGATTCTTTTGTTGACCTCGTTCACCTCATTAAGGGGTAATCCTTGTAGTAGATAGCGAAAACAGACGATATTAGACTCCGGAACAACTGCCAGCTCCAGGTCGGGAGTTTCCCCGATCATCTTTGCAAAGTCCTGCCCCAGGTCATACAGGGTAGTCACATTATCATCAAAAACTTCCTCACCGTAGGTTTTTAAGAGAAGAAACCACTGCAGGCTCATCATGGTTTTAGTGCATTCAAAAGTCCGTTTTGCCAGATTGAACCAATCTTCATCGTCCGAATGCTGCAAGAGGTATTCTGCATCCTGACTGAAAATTGTATGAGAGTGGCGGCCTTCACGAAAGATAAGCGCGGTGGTAATGGTAGACATCAGCATCATTTTATGCCCGTCAATTACCACAGAATCGGCAAGGTGAATCCCTTTTACAGTCTCCTTGTATTTTTTGGAGAATACTGCGGCTCCGCCGTGAGCTCCGTCTACATGAAACCAAAGATTGTGCCTTCTGGAGAAAGCAGCAAGGGCTTCAAGGTCGTCGTAAATTCCCGTGGCCGTTGAAGGGGCACTCCCAACCAGGGCGAAGACTTCCAATCCTTTTTCTTTTGCCTCCTGAAAACACGACTCCAGTTCTGAGCTGTTTATCTCAAAATTCTCAGTAACGGGAACTTTGATAATACCTTGGGTTCCCAGACCCATGATCCGGGCAGCCCTGTCTACACAGTAATGTGCTTCTTCTGAAACCATTATTGCCAGGGGATTAGAACTTCCATCCTTCCAGACATCACCCCTTACTTTAGCTTTTCTGGCTGCCAGCAGGGCAGTGAGGTTAGCAAGGGTGCCACCAGAGGTTAGAATGCCCCTTGAGTCTTTATCAAAACCTATTTTGCTGGCAATCAAATCTGTTATGATGCGTTCTATGGCAGTAGGAGCCATCCCCATTTCATAAACAGCCATTCCATTGTTGAGGATTGAACTCACCAATCCGGACAAGGCAGCAAGCGGTGCAGGGGCACAAACCTGATGGCCGATATACCGCGGATTATGGACGTGTGTAGTATGGGAAAGCACTTCCTTAAAAAAATCCTTTTCTGATCCTTGCTGAAGAAACTCGTCCCAGAAAGTTTTTTCATCCTCGGGAAGGTTCCAGTTGATCACTTTTTTATCTTCCTGTTGTTGACACGATTCCATATGATTCGCCAGCAGGTCGATGAGGGCATGTCCTTGTTCCCGAAATTGTTCGGGCTGATAAACTTGCTTTAATAAAGTGGATTTCATGAGAATGTATAGATGAGGTAGTTTCGCCTAAAGATAAATCTATGTTTTAAATTAAAAGCTTTACTAATGCATGAATTATGCGATGTATTATAGAAAAAAGCATCAGAATCTTATCCTAAATATTTACTTTTGAGAGAGAACGAAAACAGAACTAAAATCATGAAATTACGACATTTTTTTATCGCCCTGCTGGCGATTGGACTCATTTGGTCCTGCAAGGAAAAGGAAACTACTGAAGCAACTGCGACTACTGAATCCGACTCATTTGAATATTTTGTAGATCAGTTTGCAGATATCCAAATCCTGAGATATCAGATTCCCGGTTTTGATGAACTGACTCTGGATCAGAAGAAACTCGTGTATTACCTAACCCAGGCCGGTTTGGCAGGGAGAGATATCATCTGGGACCAGAATTACCGGCATAACCTGGAGATAAGAAGAGCCCTCGAAAATGCATATCAGAACTATTCAGGAGATAAATCCACGGATGAATGGGCGGCATTTGAAACATATCTGAAACGGGTGTGGTTTTCCAATGGGATCCATCATCATTATTCCAATGATAAACTAAAACCCGCGTTTAGTCCGGAATACCTTAAAGGCTTACTTGAAGAAACGGATACAAAACTCGAGGGTGAAGCGCTTGAAGTGATTTTCAATGAAGCAGATGCCAAGAAAGTGAATAAGAAGAAAGGTGTTGATAACGTTGCGGCGTCAGCAGTTAATTTTTATGACCCGAGTCTGACCGATGCCGAGGTAGAAGCATTCTACGCCAGTGCCTATAAAGGACCGGAAGGAAGACCGGTGGAAACGGGATTAAACTCCAGGCTTTCAAAAATAAATGGTAAAATCGCAGAGGAGGTTTATATGTCGGGTGGACTCTACGGCCAGGCCATCGATGAAATCGTCAAATGGCTTGAGAAAGCAAAAGGGGTAGCTGAGAATGAACAACAGGCAAATACTCTGGGGCTACTTATTGAATACTACAAAACAGGGAGTCTGGATACCTGGGATGAATACGCTATTTCCTGGGTAAATTCCAGGGATGGGGACATCGACTGGATCAATGGATTTATTGAGGTGTATAACGACCCGAAGGGATACAAAGGATCTTATGAAAACATTGTACAGCTCAAGGATTTTGAAATGTCCAGACAGATGGCAGTCCTTTCTGAAAACGCCCAATGGTTTGAGGACGAGTCTCCGTTGATGGAAGAGCATAAAAAGAAAAATGTGGTTGGTGTTTCTTATAAGACCGTTAATGTGGCCGGTGAGGCAGGAGATGCATCTCCCAGTACCCCAATTGGGGTAAACCTGCCCAATAACAACTGGATACGGCAGGAACACGGAAGTAAATCGGTTTCTCTGGGTAATATTATTGAGGCCTATAGCAATGCCGGCGGAACTGGCAGGTTAAAGGAATATGCTCATGATGAAGAAGAAATAGCCAGAGAGACCAAATATGGTAAGACCGCTTCCAAACTGCTTACGGCTTTACACGAGGTAGTAGGCCATGCGTCCGGTCTACTCAATGAAGGCGTAGGTCAGCCTAAAGAAACCCTTAAGAATTATGCCTCTACGATGGAAGAGGGGAGGGCAGATCTGGTTGGATTGTATTATTTAATGGACCCCAAATTGCAGGAATTGGGCCTGACAGATAACTGGAAGGAGTTGGGAATGACAGCCTTTGATCGCTATATCAGAAATGGTATGGTTACCCAGTTGATCAGGATTGAATTAGGAGATGACATTGAAGAAGACCATATGGTTAACAGGCAATGGGTATCTGCCTGGGTATTCGAAAAAGGAAAAGATGACAATGTTATAGAGAAGGTAGTTCGAGAGGGCAAAACGTATTACAACATCAACGACTATTCTAAACTCAGGGAACTTTTTGGGCAGTTGCTCAGGGAAACCCAGCGAATTAAGTCGGAAGGTGATTTTAAAGCGGCTCAGGATCTTGTAGAAGGATATGGGATAAAGGTAGATCAGGAATTACACGCTGAGGTATTGGAGAGGAATAAGGCCTTTAAAACGCCTCCTTACAGTGGATTTGTCAATCCGGTTCTGCTTCCTGAGACCGATGCGGCCGGGGAGATTACAGATATAAAATTGCTACAGCCCGAAACCTTTGTAGAGCAAATGCTTTCATATTCCGGCACTTATAGTTTTTTAAACTAGTTAGCCCACAATAAGTAAACAAAAAACCGCCTCAAAAGGGCGGTTTTTTTATTATGAATGACCTTGATTATGCGTCAAAAGTATACGCATTATCTGCAGCAACTTTGTCTGCAATTTTATTGCGAAGGGCAACAACATTGGGCTGATTGGTGTACTTGGTAAACCTTTTTAATCCCATCAGCATCATTCGCTGTTCGTCTCCTTCTGCAAATGATACGATCGCCTCTTTTCCTTTCTTAATGATAATGTCCACAGCTTCGTACAAATACAACTGAGTCATGGCAATTTCGATTTCCTGTGATGCCTCTCCATTGCGCTTAGCGTTCTTTTCGGTACGCAGCAGCGTTGATTCAGCCATATAGATTTCGATCAGAATATCAGCGGCAGCAAGTAGCAGCTGTTGATGTGATTCCAGATCCGGACCAAATTTTTGAACAGCACTTCCGGCCACCATAAGGAAAACTTTTTTCAATCTGGCGATCAGGTCTTTTTCTTCAGCGAAGAGTTCAGAAAAATCAGGAGTCTCGAAAGAAGGAATACCCATTAATTCTTCGCCTACCGCCGTTGCAGGTCCCAGAAGGTCTACATGTCCTTTCATCGCCTTTTTGACCAGCATACCTACAGCGAGCATTCGGTTAATTTCATTAGTCCCTTCGTAGATCCTGGAAATTCGCGCATCCCTCCAGGCCTTTTCCATAGGAGTATCGGCACTAAAGCCCATTCCTCCAAAGATCTGAATACCTTCATCTGTTGTATTCTGAACATCTTCGGAAACAGCTACCTTTAGAATAGAGCATTCGATAGCGTATTCTTCAACGCCTTTGAGCTCTGCTTCCTGGTGTGTATTTCCTTCAGCTTCTCTTATTGCGATTCTGTCTTCGATATTCTTCGCAGCCCGATAACTGGCCGATTCACCCGCATAGGCATTGATGGCCATTTGAGCGATCTTGGCTTTGATAGCCCCAAAATTAATGATCGGGGTATTAAACTGAACACGTTCGTTGGCGTAGTTCACTGCTTCATTAAGTACACGGCGCTGAGCTTCAAGACATGCAGCCGCTAGTTTTATCCTTCCAACATTAAGGGCATTCATGGCAATCTTAAACCCATTTCCTCTTTCGGAGAGCATATTTTCAACAGGCACTTTAGTTTCGTTGAAGAACACCTGGCGGGTGGAAGACGAATGTATTCCCAGTTTCTTTTCTTCCTCTCCCATGGAAATCCCGTTTTTCGGATCGTTTTCTACAATAAAGCCGGTGATATTCTTATCGTCTTCAATGCGTGCAAAGACGATAAACAGATTACAAAATCCGGCGTTGGAGATCCACATTTTCTGTCCGGTGATGTTGTAGAATTTTCCATCTTTTGAGAGAACGGCCTTTGTTTTTCCCGAATTGGCATCTGAACCAGCTCCGGGTTCTGTGAGGCAATAGGCACCAAACCATTCTCCGGTGGCCAGTTTGGGCACGTATTTTTTCTTTTGCTCTTCGGTACCGTATAAGGTGATAGGCAGTGTGCCGATCCCTGTATGTGCTCCGAATGCTGTGCTGAAAGAGCCGGTGGCTCCGGAGATATAATCGCATACCAGCATAGTGGAGACAAACCCCATGCCCATTCCTCCGTAGGCTTCAGGGACAGCAATACTCAAAAATCCGAGCTCCCCTGCCTTAAGCATGCATTCTTTGGTGAATTCATAGTCTTTGTTTTCAAATCGCTCCCAATGGGCCCAAAGTTCGCGATCAACAAACTCCTTGGTGCTTTCACGCATCATCTTTTGTTCCTCATTGAGGTCCTCCAACGTAAAAACGTCTTCGCATTTGGTTTCCTTGACGAGGAACTGGCCTCCTCTTAAAATATCTTTGTTTACTGTTTCGGTACTCATGGTTGTAAATATTTTGTAGGTGTGTTAATTCAAAAATTCAAAAATTCCTGCCGCTCCCTGCCCGGTTCCAACGCACATGGTGACCAGGCCGTGTTTGCCTTTCATATTTCGCTTGCGCATTTCGTCAAACAACTGAACTGATAATTTAGCACCGGTACATCCAAGGGGGTGACCCAGGGCAATAGCGCCTCCGTTCACGTTCACAATTTCCTGGTTGAGATCTAATTCCCGTATCACAGCCAGTGACTGGGAAGCAAAGGCTTCGTTTAACTCGATCAACTCTAGTTGTGATTGCTTCATTCCCGCCTGCTTAAGAGCCTTGGGGATAGCCTTAACGGGTCCGATTCCCATAATTCTGGGCTCTACACCGGCGGCTGCGTAATTCACCAATCGCGCGATCGGTTCTAAATTAAGTTCCTTCACCATTTCCTCACTCATGACCAGAACAAATGCAGCTCCATCACTCATCTGAGAAGAATTTCCTGCGGTTACGCTGCCTCCTGCTGCAAATACAGGTCGGAGTTTGGCCAAAACCTCTTTTGAAGTATCGGCTCGGGGACCTTCATCTTTTTTAACAGTATAAGTGGTGCTTTCTTTTTTTCCCGCAGCATTGACGAAGGTGTGTTCTACTTCTATAGGCACGATCTGATCGTCAAACTTACCTTCCTTTTGAGCCTTAAGGGCTTTCATATGAGAATTGTAAGCAAAATCATCCTGATCTTCCCGAGACACTTTAAATTGCTCAGCAACGGCCTCGGCGGTTAATCCCATACCCCAGTAATAATCTTCATTCCCTTCCTTGGCAACGGAATAATCGGGCGTTGGTTTGTATCCTCCCATGGGGATATAACTCATACTTTCGGCTCCACCGGCAATGATACAATCTGCCATTCCCGACTGTATTTTTGCCGTGGCAATGCCGATTGTTTCCAGCCCGGATGCACAATAACGGTTTACAGTTACTCCGGGTACATCTTCGATCTTCAATCCCATCAGGGATATAAGTCGGGCCACATTAAGACCTTGTTCCGCTTCCGGCATGGCGTTCCCAACAATGACATCATCAATTCTCTTTTTATCCAGCTGAGGTACTTCCTTCATCAGGTACTCAATGGTCTCAGCAGCCAGTTCATCCGGTCGTTTAAATCGGAATAATCCTTTGGGGGCTTTTCCAACGGCGGTTCTATAGGCTTTTACTATATATGCAGTTTTCATGTTTAGTTTCTTAGGGGTTTACCAGTTTTTAGCATGTGTTGTATTCTCTCCAGTGTTTTTCTTTCGGTACAAAGCGATAAAAAAGCTTCTCGTTCAATATCGAGCAGGTATTGCTCACTCACAAAACTTGTTTCAGAAAGATCTCCCCCTGCCATCACATAAGCGAGTTTGTTGGCAATCTTTTTATCGTGTTCAGAAATGTAATGTCCGGCCTCCATGGAGTCTGTTCCAACAAGGAACATTCCCAGAGCCTGCTTCCCGAGTACTTTTACATCCTTTCTTCGAATAGGTTGGGTGTAACCCGATTCAGCCATGAGTTTGGCATAGGCTTTCGCCGTTGCGATCTGACGATCTTTATTTACAACAACTACGTCTTTACCTTTCTGTAAAATCCCCAGGTCATAAGCTTCGTAGGCAGAGGTGGAAACTTTTGCCATGCCTATAGTTAAAAAGTATTCCTGCAGTACATTGAGTTCCACGTCATTTTTTCTAAAAGTATCAGAAGCTCTCAGTGCCATTTCCTTAGATCCGCCTCCACCGGGGATGACACCAACTCCGAATTCTACCAGACCGATATAAGTCTCGGCAGCGGCTACTACTTTATCTGCGTGCAGGGAGAGTTCACAGCCTCCTCCCAGGCACATCCCATGAGGTGCTGAAATAGTAGGGATAGATGAATAACGCATCCGCATCATGGTATCCTGAAACATTTTTACGGCCATATTAAGCTCATCGTATTCCTGTTCAACAGCCATCATGAAAATCATACCAATGTTGGCTCCTACTGAAAAATTTGCAGCCTGATTTCCCACAACCAGCCCCTGAAAATCTTTTTCCGCAAGGTCGATTCCCTTATTGATACCCGCCAGGACATCGCCTCCAATGGTGTTCATTTTAGACTGAAATTCAACATTGAGGATACCATCTCCGAGGTCTTCAATGACTACTCCGCTATTTTTAAATACCTCCTTGGTTTTCCGGATGTTGTCGAGTATAATAAAAGCATCCTGCCCGGGTACTTTTACCATGGATTTTTTCTGAATATCGTAGAAATGGGTAGCTCCGTCATTTACTTCGTAGAACGACTTTACACCGGCTGATTTCATTTCCTCTACCCAGGCTGCTGCCTTCTGACCTTCGTCGGCTATTAGCTCCAGGCCTTTGTCTAATCCAATGGCATCCCAGATCTGGAATGGCCCGTGTTCCCAGCCAAAGCCGGCTTTCATAGCATCATCAATCTTGTAGAGTTCGTCTGAAATTTCAGGAATTCGGTGGGTGACATAAGCAAAGAGTACTCCAAAACTTTTTCGGTAGAATTCACCAGCTTTATCTTTCCCTCCTACAAGGATCTTAAAGCGGTCGATTACCTTGTCCACAGTTTTGGTCAGCTCCAGAGTTCCAAATTTCGCACTCTTTTTTGAGCGGTAGTCCATGGAGTCAAGATCTAAGGTTAAGATCTCACTCTTGCCTTTGTCATTTTTTACCTTCTTATAAAAACCCTGGCCCGATTTGCTTCCGTACCATTTCTTTTCTGCCATGGTCTCAATAAACTCAGGAAGTTTAAAGAGTTCATGACGCTCGTCTTTTGGGCAATTTTCGTGTATTCCATTTGCCACATGTACAAGGGTATCGAGACCTACCACGTCCACGGTACGGAAAGTAGCCGATTTAGGCCTTCCGATTACGGGACCGGTAAGTTTGTCTACTTCCTCCACTGTTAGGTCTAGTTCCTTAACGGCATGGAAAAGGCTCATAATACTGAAGATCCCGATCCTGTTTCCTATGAAGGCCGGTGTATCTTTGGCAACCACAGAAGTTTTACCCAGGAATTTCTCCCCGTAACTATTGAGGAATTCAAGTACCTCTGGTTTAGTTTTAGGTCCGGGAATGATCTCAAAGAGTTTGAGATATCTCGCCGGGTTGAAAAAGTGAGTTCCACAGAAATGTTGTTGAAAGTCTTCTGATCTTCCCTCACTCATAAAGTGTATTGGAATCCCGGAGGTGTTTGATGTGATCAGAGTGCCGGGAGTCCTGTGTTTTTCCAGACTCTCGAAGACCTGTTTTTTAATGTCGAGGCGTTCCACTACGACTTCAATGATCCAGTCGACCCCGGCTACTTTGGCGATATCATCCTCGAGATTTCCTGTGGTAATCCTTTTGGAAAAATCCTTGTGATAGATGGGGGAGGGCTTGGATCTCAGAGCTGCGGTCAGGGAATCATTTACCAAACGGTTCCTTACGGCTGCATCCTTAAGACTGAGTCCTTTGGCTTTTTCTTTGTCTGTCAGTTCGCGCGGAACAATATCGAGTAACAGGACTTCGACACCGATATTGGCAAAATGACAGGCAATGCCACTTCCCATGATCCCGGATCCGATAACTGCTACTTTTTTAATATGCTTGTTCATTGATGAGAATTGAGTTATTTAGTTGTTGTTTCCGTATTGAAAATTTTCTTTTCGGCGACGATGTGATTAATTGTATCCATCACTTCAAAGAAACTGTTGAGCTGTTCCTGAGATAATTGTTCTTTCACAACTTCATTGAACTTAAGTACCACATCTTTAGAATCCTTTCGTTTCTCTAATCCGAAAGGGGTTAGATAAATAAGGACTCCTCTTCCGTCATCAGGATTTGGCCTGCGTTCAATCAGTCCTTTCTCCTCCATACTCTTGAGGATTCGTGACAAACTTGTGGCTTCCATCCCCATTTTTGGCCCCAGGGAAGTTGAAGGCGTTCCTTTTTTCGGGTCAATACTCAAAAGCGTGAAACCAACCGCCATGGTTGAACCAAACTTCTTGGCCTCTTCATTGTACATTCTCGCCACGGATTGCCATGTGGCGCGCAGGGCGTAATCAATCGTTATCTCTTGCATAAGTCATCTAAACCAGTCAAAGATATAAAAAATTTATTATGCATGCATAATAAATTAGTTAAAATATCCTGATGGATAGCAACGATCTTTCTGATTAATATTTAAAGGAATACTATGGCTTTAGTTCTCGCATGGATAAAACCGGATAGAAGGGAATTACTTTAAAGATATACTAATCTGAGTGGCCGTAGATGTCGTTGTAGAGATTGCGATATTTCTCTTTCACGATCTTCCGTTTTAATTTCATGGTAGGGGTGAGGTGCCCTCCTTCAACCGTCCAGAGATCAGGTGTTAATCTGAACGCCTTCACTTTTTCCCACTTAGCAAATTGTTCATTGGCCTCATCTACTTCTTTCTGAATTCTATTCTGGATTTCCTGGTCCCTGACAATCTCTTCAGGACTGCTTAGATCTTTATGGTGTCTTTTAACCCATTCACTCAAAAATTCGAAGTTAGGTTGTATAAGGGCAGCCGGCATTTTCTCTCCTTCACCTACTACCATTACCTGCTCTATAAACCTGCTTTGTTTAAGTCGGTTCTCCAGGAGCTGCGGGGCAACGTATTTCCCCCCTGAAGTCTTAAACATTTCTTTTTTACGGTCTGTGATCTTTAAAAAGCCCTCTTCGTCAATTTCGCCTATATCTCCCGTGTGAAAATACCCATCTTGCAATACCTCTTTTGTCTTTTCCGGATCTTTGTAATACCCCATCATTACGTTAGGGCCTTTGCACAAAATTTCCCCATCAGATGCAATTTTGATCTCCACATCCTCAATAATCTTACCTACAGTTCCTATTTTCCAGCCCCGGTTGCGCTGATCATTTACCGAGATGACGGGGGAAGTTTCTGTGAGTCCGTATCCTTCCATCACGGGGATTCCAGCTGCACCGAATATCCGACTTAACCTTGTTTGCAGGGCTGCACTTCCGGAAACCATGGTTTCAAGATTCCCTCCCAGTCCTTCCTTCCATTTACTGAAAATGAGTTTCCTGGCGATTCCCAGTCTTTTTTCATACCACCAGCCGTTGGCTCCATAGGGCTCATACTTCAATCCCAGTTCAACAGCCCAGAAGAAGAGCTTTTTCTTTATCCCGGATAAATCGGCACCCTTTGCTATGATCTTATCGTATACCTTTTCCAGTAATCTGGGTACAACTGTCATTACATTGGGTTTTATCTCCTTGAGATTGTCACTGATTTTATCCAGCCCCTCAGCGAAGTACACAGTGATACCACAGTACTGATACAGATACAGGATCATCCTTTCGAAGATATGACAGACAGGGAGAAAACTGAGGGAGGTACTTCCCTGATTGAAGGGAACCCTCGGTTTGCTGGCAAGGACGTTTGATACTATATTGTTATGGGATAGCATCACTCCTTTAGGCCTTCCTGTAGTACCTGAAGTGTAGATAAGGGTGGCAAGGTCTTCAGGCTGAACCTTTTCTTTCCGTGCTTCAACCTCTGCTTGCAGGCTCTCATCCTCCCCTAGGCGGAGTAATTCTGTCCAATGGTTACAGCTATCAATCTCATCAAAAGAATAGACGTTTTTCAGGCCCGGAACATCGGCTTTTATGCTGTTTACTTTCTCCAGTACCTCCGTACAGGAGACAAAGCAGTAAGTGGCTTCAGAATGGTTCAGGATATAGGCGTAATCTTCTTCTGAAATGGTAGGGTAAATAGGAACATTCTGCGCCCCGATTTGCAATATGGCTATGTCCATGATATTCCATTCCGTTCGATTCGTCATGGAGATAACGGCGATCTTCTCTCCAGCCTTTACCCCTAGTTTTATAAGGGCCCGACTGGCAGTATTCGCTTTCGCTATATAGTCTTTAGTAGAGGTGGCCACCCACTCCCCTTTGTACTTGCTTACAAAGGCTTTTTCCAAAGGAAAATTCTGATTTTGGTAATGTGGGATGTCAAAAAGACGGGTGACTGTTTGCATACTTTGGAATTATGATCTTTGCAAAGTAAGAAAAGGGAGCGGGATTATAAAACAAGATTGCTAAAATTGAAGGCCATATATTGCCAGATTATAAAAATCCAACATATTTGACCGTCTTTTGGGACGACTTTTCTTTTATTTGGGAACAATAACCAGGTAGGTAAGCGTTTACCTATTTTCCAGCCACTTTCTTGCGTTTACAAAAGCTTCAAGCCAGGGTGACACTTCGTCTTCCCCTGAAGGATAATGCGCCCAATTCCACGGAAAAATACTCCGCTCAATATGAGGCATGGTTACCAGATGCCTTCCGGAAGGGTCGCAAAGCATAGCGACATTGTAATCACTGCCATTGGGATTGGCGGGATATTGGTCATACCCGTATGTCGCGACGATGCCATATCGGTTTGCAGGGTAGGGCAGGGAAAATTTCCCTTCCCCATGCGAAATCCAGACTCCCAATGTGCTCCCTTCGAGAGAAGCTAACATTACCGAATTGTTCTTTTCAATACAAACGGAGGTAAAATTGCTTTCGTGTTTATGTGAATCGTTGTAGGTCATTTTTCCATGTACCTCATGCTCTGGATTGATCAGCTCCAATTCCATAAATAACTGGCAGCCGTTACAAATACCAACAGAGAGGGTATCCGGTCTGGAAAAGAACCTTTGCAGCGCAATTTGTGCCTTTTCATTGTACTTAAAGGCCCCGGCCCAGCCCTTGGCACTTCCTAAAACATCCGAATTGGAAAAACCTCCTACTGCACCTATAAATTGAATATCCTCAAGGGTTTCCCGCCCACTGATCAAGTCGGTCATATGCACATCCTTTACGTCGAATCCGGCCAGAAACATGGAGTTGGCCATTTCCCTTTCTGAATTGCTGCCTTTTTCCCTTAATATGGCTGCCTTGGGTCTGGATCCCTGAAAATCGGGTAATTTTCCTTGAAAATGTTCAGGGAAGCGGTAGATTAAAGGCTGATTCTTATAATTCTGATACCGCTGCTTCGCGAGGTCTCCCGAGGTCTGCTTTTGATCTAATAGATACGATGTTTTAAACCACAGATCGCGTTGTTCATATACATCCAAAACAACCCGCTCTTCGCCGTTTATAATTGTAAGTTCCGGTTTGTCAACAACCGATCCTATTCGATAAAATTCGATCTTGTTCTTCTTAAGAACCTTTTCTACTGCAGAACTTCTGGCCTGAATAACCACTGCTGCATTTTCTGCAAACAGCAACTTTGTTGTATCCTTTTCACCCAGGGATGAAAGGTCGAGCTGTGCCCCCAGTTGATTGTCCGCAAAGCACATTTCCAGCAAAGTCGTGATAAGTCCACCCGAAGCCACGTCATGACCTGCCACTATTTCTTCTTCCTTTATAAGTTCCTGCA
>JABDQK010000188.1 GCA_013042255.1 Flavobacteriaceae bacterium
TCTTTTTTCTCTTCTTTTTTTTCGCCGCAACCCAGAGCAAAAAAGCCCAGTGCAGTTGCCAGTAATATTTTTTTCATCGGTTTTATTTATTTACTTCACTAAGATAATAAATTAGGCTCTACTTAAATTTGCTCGAAGAACTTTAACGCCCTTTTTTCTGTATAGGCTATGTTCTGTGCATCGTAAAAACCCACATGGCCGCCGTATTCTGGCACCTCCAGAAAAACATATTCATTGGCCTCAGCCTCTTTATATGGATAGCATTCCGGTCCGAGAAATGAATCATTCCGAGCGTTTATTATGAGTGTCCTTATCTTGATATTATGCAGGAATTGTAAAGAACTGCAGCGGGCATAATAATCTAGAGCATCTGTAAATCCGTGGGCCCTGCTTGTATAGATATCGTCAAAGTCTTTAAGGGTCTTTATTTTTTGGATCTCATGGTCTGGTAACAGATCGGGAAATTGTGGTTGTTTTGCTTTGAGTTTTGCCACCAGGTGTTTCCTGAATCTGCTCGCATACGGGATATTTTCCCACCGCATCAGGGCCCTGAGGGAGCTATGGAGGTCAACTGGTGCCGAAACTGCGACAATTGCTTTCAGAAAATCTGGCAATTCCCTTCCTTCGCCGGCGTATTTTAAAACCATATTCCCTCCCAGACTAAACCCTTTGATATAAAGTTCTCTGTATTTCTTTTTTTCTGATATGTGTTTAACTACTGCGTCAAGATCTTCAGTTGCCCCGGAATGATAAGAACGGTATAGTCGGTTAGGCTCGCCACTACAGCCGCGAAAATTCACTGCACAGCAGTCGTATCCTGACAGATTAAAGTGCTTGGCACTTCCCGTGATGTAAGGTCTCTGACCGTGGCCTTCCAAACCGTGAAGCAGGATCACTACTTTCCCGGAAGCCTTATCCGCATAACTCCAGTCGAGATCCATAAAATCCGCATCGGCCAGTTCTAGGCGCTCACGTTCCTGATCAAAGTCGTCAATTTTGCGAAAAAGGCCGTAATAGACTGTTGAAACATGGCCGTTCCTGAAGAGCAGGGGTGGCTTGTAGTTTGATTTCAACTCCGGCATGGATCAGCGGTCTTTATTGATAAACCTCAAGGAGCCGGGATTGACTTTCAACAGCCTCCCTGAATTCCTGTTTTAGCTGAGCAACGAGATCAGCTACGGGTAGTACATTTTCAACTGTGGTTACTCCCTGTCCTGCAGACCAGATCGTTTTCCAGGCCTTGGCTTCGGTATCGAGCTCTTTTCCAAAATCGATCTTCCGGTCTTTTTTGAGATCTTCTTCAGAGATCCCTGCTGCCTTTAGACTTGCCCCCAGAAAGTTGGCATGCACCCCTGAAATAGCTGCGGTATAGACTACATCGCTGGCCCCAGCATCAATGATCATTTTACGATATTCTTCAGGGGCTTTGCTTTCAGTTGTGTTGATAAACCGCGTACCCATATAGGCAAGGTCTGCCCCCATCTGCATAGCCGATGCGATGTCGCGCCCTGTAGAAATGCATCCGGAAAGGATAATGGTTTTGTCGAAGAATTTTTTAATCTCGGCAACCAGAGACATAGGATTGATGGTGCCGGCGTGGCCACCTGCTCCGGCAGCAACAAGTATAAGTCCGTCTACCCCGGCTTCCGACGCCTTTTCAGCATGACGTTTTTTTATGATATCGTGGAATACGAGTCCGCCGTAACTATGTACTGCATCTACTACTTGTGACACAGCCCCCAGGGAGGTAATAATGATAGGCACTTTGTGTTTTATACAGAGTTTTAAGTCGGCCTCCAGTCTTGGATTTGTAGGATGCACAATGAGGTTAACCCCAAACGGGGCTGCTTTTTTTCCGCTCTGCTTTTCATACTCGGTTAAAGTCTCTTTGATTTCTATCAGCCATTCTTCAAAGCCTTCACTGCTTCGCTGGTTTAGGGCCGGAAAGGTCCCGATAATTCCATTTTTACAACATTCCACTACTAAATTTGGTCCGGAAATTAGGAACATTGGTGCTGCGATAGCAGGGAGGGAAAGGGACTTGATAAAGTCAGGTTTTGAGCTCATTCTTTAAGTTTAAGGGCTAAAAATAGGCATTAATTTTTTTGTATGGCATCCTCCAGAAAGAGAAAACAATGGTATTTTTGGCGCTTTAATAAATAGAAAGATGACCTATTTTAAGGAATTTGAAGTACGGTGGAGCGACCTTGATGCCAATCGCCATATGGCCAATAGTGCGTATACCAATTTTATGAGTCATGCCCGGATGGCGTTTCTCATGGAAATGGGATTCGACCACAAGACTCTTATCAAGCATCATATAGGCCCTGTTGTGTTCTATGAGCACATGTATTACTTCAAGGAGGTGTTTCCCGGAAAACCGATAAAAGTATCCCTTGAGGTTACCGGGATGAGCAAAGATGGAATGTTCTTTGAATTCCATCATAATTTCTATACTGCAGATGGGAAAAACGTGGCCCATTGCGAAATGATGGGTGCCTGGATAAGTCTGGAAACTCGCAAATTAATCGAACTTAAAGGGGAACTTCTCAATAAATTCCTCAAATTTGAAAGAGCTGATAATTTCAGGATACTCACCAAAGAAGACACCCGAAAATTTAAGAAGATACCGAAGGATCTGGTTTAGATTTTTTACTCACCAGATAAACACCAAGGCATACCAGTAGTGCTGCTATGACTTTAACAGGGCTCAGTTCATCCTTGCCACTTAAAACTGCAAAAACAATCCCAACCAGGGGTTGAACATAAATAAAGGCGCTTACCGTTGAGGCCTTGAGCTGGGTTAAGGCATAGGCATTAAAGAGGTAGGTGCAAAAGGTAGTACCTAATACCACAAAAGCAATCTTCCAGAGAGCCTCGCCCGGAAGTGTGCTCCATGAAATCTCGAGGAATTCAGGCAGCGCGATGGGGAGATTAAGGAAGATACCGATCAGAAAGAGCCATTTCATCAGCGTAAATGGATGGTATTTTGTGATTAGTTTTTTAGCCAGAATCAGGTAAAGTGCAAAGAAGAGCGCATTGACTAAAAACAAACCGTTTCCAAGGGGAATGTTGGGAGCATCCTGTCTAACTTCCTGTCCGTAGATGATGAGTCCTATAGCCCCTACCAGGCCAATGATGATGCCTATTCCCTTGAGTAGCCTGATTCGTTCCTGAATCAGGAAGGCAGACAGTACAACAACAATTATTGGAGTGGTTGTTACCAGGACCGAACTGTTGATCGGAGTAGATAGATCCAGGCCCTTAAAAAACGCCAGCATATTGATGGCCATACCAAACATAGCGCACAGAATGAGTCGGCCCCAATCTCTTTTCTCAATCTTTTCCCTTGGCCCCAAAAAAGAGATAGCCCAAAAGAGGGCTGTCGCACCCAGAACCCGTATCATGATAAACCCAAACGGCTTTACATATTCGGGCATAACCCCTTTGGCGATGGTATGGTTTAGGCCGTAAATTGTGGTTGCACCTATTGCTGCCAGCAGGGCCAGGGTTCTTTTGGTCAAGGGTGGAGTGTTTCTCTGGCCGCAGCCACGGTTTTTTTAGCGTT
>JABDQK010000196.1 GCA_013042255.1 Flavobacteriaceae bacterium
TGAAAGAAATACATCACAGGGTTAAAAATAATTTAGAGATCGTTTCGAGTCTGCTCACCTTACAGTCTGAACAAATCAGTGATGAAAAAGTCAGAAATGCTATGGTGAAGAGCCAGCAGCGTGTCCACAGTATGAGTATGATCCATCAGAAACTTTATCAGGGAAACAGCCTTTCCAATATTGAGATGAAGGACTATTTTAAAAATTTAGGTAATCATGTAATTAACTCATATGGAATGGAAGACAGGGTGGAACTCGAATGTTCAATGAAACCACTTTCCGTGGATATCGATCACGCTATTCCCATAGGTCTCATCGTCAATGAACTCCTTTCGAATGCCTTAAAATATGCATTTCCAGAAAACCGGAAAGGTATTATTCGCGTCTCCCTGGAGCAACACGAATCTGTTCTGCACCTTGAAGTTTCGGATAACGGGGTAGGGAAGGTGATGTCAGAAGAACCTTATGGAACAGGCTTCGGCACCCAGCTTATCGAATTATTAACCACCCAGCTCGATGGGGAAATGAAGTTAGTGGTAGACAAAGGAACAAGCGTGTCATTTGATTTTCAACGTATAAAAGCCGCATAAGTATGGACAGCAAAACCCGTGTTCTCATTGTGGAGGACGATATGATCATTGCCGCTAATATCTCGCTGCAACTGACAAAAGCAGGGTATGAGATAACCGGGATCGAATCCAGGGGGGAGGAAGCAGTGATCCATTCCCGACTGAACACCCCTGAAATCATTCTGATGGACATCAACTTAAAAGGCGCACTAAACGGAATAGATACGGTGAAGAAGATTCAGGAATTTTCCGATATCCCTGTTATTTATATTACAGCCAACAATGATGAACCGACCTTTGAGGAGGCAAGACAGACTCATCCTTTTGCCTTTATCGCGAAACCTATTACCAAAAGTAATATGCTCAGATCCCTGGCACTGGCTACCGAACAGGTGAAAACCAAAAGTAAATCAGCTCCTGCAGCAGAGGATTATATGGCCCTTCTAAATGATCGGATTTTTATCAGGCATCACGGGCAGATGGTGAAATTACTGCTCCAGGATATACTTTATGTTGAGGCCGACCGAAATTACTGTCATGTTGTGACACCCAAAAAGGAGTACGTGCTCACCACTACCTTAAAAGACATGCAAAACAAATTACCCGGAGACATTTTCGTAAGGGTCCACCGGTCTTTTCTGGTTAATATCTCCAAATTAGATGTAGTGGCGGAAAGTCATGTTGAGATCAACAGGAAGGCCATTCCACTGAGCAAGTCGCACCGTGAAGGACTGCTGAGGCACCTGCAAACAATATAGGGGATGCCCAACGGCTATTCTGATTCTTCTGAGCGGCCGCCTTCCTTTTTTTTCATAATATCAGCTATATGCCTTCTTCCGGGCTCATCTTTCGATCTTAACTCCCTGATAATCCTTTCATGATCTTCCTCTCGTCCCTGAGAAAGTTTAAATGCTGCCTGTATCTCATCTATCTGAATTCGAAATCCCACAACCCCTCGTACCTGTTTAAGGGTAGCCGGGGACATCTGCTCAAGGGAAACCGGATTTTTTTCCTCCTTTTCATAATGATCTACCAAACCGTGCAGCCAGCGCAATACTTCTTCAGTGCTCATGACAGTCACCCTGCCATAAATATGTACGGCGATATAGTTCCAGGTAGGCACTTCTTCCTCTTTATACCAGGAAGATGAGATGTAGGAATGCGGTCCGTGAAAAATGCAGAGAACCCTGGAGTTGTTCTCAAATGCTTTCCATTGGGCGTTGGCTTTGGCTATATGGCCGATTAGGATGTCCTTTCCCTCTTCATCTTTTCCCAATTCCAGTGGTGTGTGGGTGGCCCATGGTTTTCCTTCCGATTGATTTACCAGAATTGCAAAGGAGTGGGCCTTAATAAAGTCCCTTACCTCGGAAATGTTTTCGTTTTTATACTGTGGTGGAATATACATAAGGAGACAACTGAGGTTAAAAATAGATAAATTAAATCAGGTATTGGCGCTACTATGCTTACAACTGAGAAGACGTATTTCACAATTCGGTCATACTTTTTTTTAAAGCAAAAGGTATCGTCTGATATTTGTAGAGAATAATTTTTACAGTAGAAACACATCGACAAACACATACAGAACTGTTTACAAAATATACTTTTTGCTACCTTTAAACAAAGGAGTTTGAGTTCACGGAGCGTTAAGAAACACAAAAATGAAAGAATTTAATACCGTATTAAAAGTGTCGCTAATACTTACAATAGTTATTGTGCTATTGAACCTCCTTGTGAATTTTGGCGATCCTATACTGATGATGGATTTGTTTGAAATGACAGGGATATCTTTTATTTACTGTTTTGTCCTCACGGCTGTTGGATCTTCCTTTCACAATTATGCCAGCAGAAAATACAGCTGGGAAACACAAGCTGTAAAAAGGCTGTGGTTTGGTGCAATAGGCTCGGTTATTTTAACGGTGATGGCTTTTGGTGTAGTAAGATGGTTTATAAAAGTGATCATCTACAATAATACTTTTGAAGAGTTCATTGAAAATGAAAGTGTGATCAACTATATCATTGCCCTGGTCATCACCCTGGTCATTTCCCTGTTTATTCATGCCTTTTATTTCTGGAAAGCGCTTCAGGATACCAAGATCAAAGAGCAAAAGATCATTGCCGGGACTGCTTCGGCCAAATTCGATGCCCTGAAAAACCAGCTGGATCCACACTTTCTCTTTAACAGCCTCAATGTACTGACCAGCCTGATAGAGGAGGATCCCAAGCAAGCCCAGCGTTTTACCACGGCGCTATCCAAGGTGTATAGATATGTGTTGGAGCAAAAAAACAAAGACTTGGTGCCTGTAAACGAGGAACTCGATTTTGCCAGGACCTACGTGAAGCTCCTGACCATGCGTTTCGAGGACGGAATAGCTTTCGAAATACCGGAAACCTCCAGTATTCCCGATGCTAAGATCGTGCCTCTTTCTTTACAGCTCTTACTGGAGAATGCGGTAAAACACAATGTGGTGACTTCTTCAAAGCCTTTGAGAATTAAAGTCTTTGAGGATAATGGAAAATTGGTAGTGCAGAACAACCTGCAGGAAAAACCTGTTGTAAAGAGAAGTAGTGGGGTAGGTCTGCGAAATATACAGCAGCGCTACTCTATATTGTCAAATAGAGAAGTCAATATTATTAAAACGGCATCAGATTTCATGGTTCAACTACCGATGCTGACTAAACAAATTGGAAGTATGGAAACACAAAAGGCTTATATAGAAGACAAGCGTTATGAAAAAGCAAAAGAAAGGGTACAGGAAATCAAAGGATTTTTTGGAAACTTGCTAGCCTATTGTATAGTGATCCCCTTTCTGGCCTGGATAAATTACCGGACGACCGATTTTCCCTGGGTATTATTCCCTGCTTTGGGTTGGGGGATAGGTCTCATCACTCATGGAATGGAGGCCTATGGTTACAACCCGTTATGGGGAAGGCGCTGGGAAGAGCGTAAGATCAAGGAATTTATGGAGCAGGACGACTTTTAAATTGCTTTTGTGTGGGGTGCTCTCCCTTTTCCCCGGGAGACAATTCATCATCAAAAAAATACAATTGGGTTTAATAGTTTTTTAAATCAATCAGGAAAAAAGGAAATTTGAAGTAATCTAAAATATTTAAACACTAGTCATGGAAGATTTAAGTAAGGAGAATAAGTACCTACGGGCCAAAGAGCGTGTAGACCGATTAAAGAAATTTTATGCAAACCTTACCTCATATGTGCTGGTAATATCAGCCCTGGCCTTGATCAATTATGCTACTAATGAATGGCGCTACATGTGGTTTTTGTGGGCAGCCTTTGGATGGGGTATAGGCATTCTGTTTCACGCTATTGGCACTTTCGACCTCAATCCTTTCTTTGGAAAGGCCTGGGAGGAGAGGAAAATAAAGGAATTGATGCGTGATGATGAGGAGTTAAAAAGATGGGAATAAGAAATAAACAGGGAAAAAATGGAAAAGGAATTTGAAAGCGAAAAATTAAAAAAAGCCAAGAAGAGAGTAGAAGAACTCAAGGGTTTTTATATCCACCTAAGTATATACATCGTAATCAATGCTTTTATTATGGTGAATATTTTGGTAAGAGCATTGGATGACGGAGATACTTTCTGGCAGTTTGGCACCTTCTTCACTCCTTTTTTCTGGGGAATTGGCCTGGC
>JABDQK010000200.1 GCA_013042255.1 Flavobacteriaceae bacterium
GAGTAGCATAAATTTCTATCATGCGATATTGAGCCGATTGAAATCCGCTTGAAGGTAAAAGGGCCATTCTGTAGCGGAGAAATTGCTCTCTTTCCATCCCGGTGATCATAATACTGAAGGAAGAGATCAGTGCTTTGTAATAGTTGTTTATGCGATTTAGTTTTTCAATGAAGTGGTCTACTTCCTGCGACCTGTCATCTACTATTTGTTTTTCTTCGTGTATGATCAGTTTGAAATACAATTCGGTGATCTGGTGATACATGATAAAGATCTCCTCATCCGGAAAATAGGTCCTCGGCACCTGCAGACTCAAAAGGGTATCGAGATGGATATAGTCCCAATAGGTAAGATATCGCTGGTAAAGAAGTCCGTCCAGGTAAGAGCTGAGATCCTGTCCTGAATCCTTGTACTTCTCTGCCAGTTTTTCGATCTGGGATGCGATCTGCTCCTTTTTTTCCATGATTTCGTTAATCCATTATGATCTTAAACTGGTGCTTTAATCCATTATAGCCGTCAAGGTCGGCCTTTAGTGATCCTACGGCCAGATCAGCTTTAATGCGAATAGGGATCTTATTCAAATCATTTGACACCCATAAGGTAAGACTTTCCTGTTCTTTAAATACTCTCCCTGCCTGTACGTAAGGTCTGAATTTAAGACATTCTACTTTACCGAATTTTGTCCTTAGGATATCTTTCCCCAGATATTTTAGTTTAAACATAAATACCCCATCATCATCATAGAGCATATTTAATTGAATCGATTTCCCAATTTCCAGATCCCCTATTTCGTAATTGTTCCTTAGGTAATAAAAGCCTGATACCAGGTCCTGGATATTCCCACCCAGGTCAAAATTAAACTTTTTATCATTTTTCTTATCGTCCAGCAGAGCTTCTTTCCGGTCGTAATCAAAGTTGATTTCTATGTCTTTGGTATATCCTCCCTCGTCAACCTTTCTGATAAAGCGATACGGTTTCCCGTTATTCATATCAAAATAGCTTTCATAGGTGTCATCAACCTTAAAAAAAATACTGGCAAATCCGGTGGTCTTTCCCCTCCCTACGACATGGTAAACAGGCGTCTCCCCCACACTGTCTGTTTTGACGTGCAGAGTGGCGTAGCTCGCATTCAGAAAACCATAATGAATCCTGAATTTTAGCCATTCCCCGGGCTTAAAGGCTTCATGTATGTTTTGGGCATACATCATTCCCTGAAGAAAAAGAAACACAAGAAATACCTTCTTTTTCATATTATATTTTGTTCAAAATTACTAAATCGGGCATCACAGCCATCTCATTAACGTTATTTAAACAATATTTATTCCAAAGTTGAATACAAAAAAAAGCCCCGACGAGAGTCGGAGCTTTTTCCTAAATAACCAACCAAACTTTAAATTATGAAAAACCAATACTTAAAGTTATAAGGGAACCACCCCTTATGACAACAAATTTAATATAACTTACTGAAACAACATTTCCTTTTAACGTAATTTAACTAGATCGTTAACAATAGTTTATTAAATCACAATTAAAAGCAGACAAAAGGTAGTCCAAATTAAAGGGTTCCCCTCGATTCCTGTTCTCTTTCAATAGCTTCAAAGAGTGCCTTAAAATTTCCTTTCCCGAAAGATTTAGCGCCTTTGCGCTGAATGATCTCAATGAACATGGTAGGCCTGTCCAGTATAGGTTTGGTAAAAATTTGCAACAAATACCCTTCATCATCCCGATCGATCAGAATCCCCAGCTCTCTCAGGGGAGCTAGGTCCTCGTCAATTTCCCCAACGCGATCAAGTACATCCTCATAGTAGGTTACCGGAACTGTGAGAAACTCTACCCCCCGGTCCCTTAAAGAACTCACTGTTTCAATAATGTTATCTGTTGCCAGGGCCATGTGCTGTACTCCGGCGCCATTGTAGAATTCTATGTACTCTTCTATTTGAGATTTCTTACGTCCTTCGGCAGGTTCGTTAATTGGAAATTTTATTCGACCGTTCCCATTGCTCATCACCTTACTCATCAGGGCGGTGTATTCTGTAGAGATATCCTTGTCATCAAAAGAAACCAATTGTGCAAACCCCATTACATGGGCGTAAAAGTGGCACCATTTGTTCATTTCGTTCCACCCTACGTTTCCAACCATATGGTCGATGTATTTCAGTCCGACATCAGTAGGTTGGTAAAATGGATTCCACGCCCTGTAACCGGGCATAAAAACTCCATTGTACTTGCTTCTTTCCACAAACACGTGTACGGTTTCACCGTAGGTGTGGATTCCGGAAAGGACCACCTCTCCCTGCTCGTCCTTCATGGTTTTTGGTTCGAAATATGATTCCGCTCCGCGCTTTACAGTTTCCTCATAACTCTTGGTGGCGTCATCTACCCACAGGGCAATAGCCTTTACACCATCTCCATGCAGGTCTATGTGCCGATTTATGTCTCCCCCTGATTTCAAAGGAGAAGTAAGAACCAATCTTATCTTATCCTGTTGCAACACATAAGAAACCCGGTCTTTTAATCCGGTTTCCAGACCGGCATATGCCAGAGGTTGAAATCCCCATGCTGCCATATAATAATACGCTGCCTGTTTCGCATTCCCAACGTAAAGCTCAACGTGATCTGTCCCTAAAAGGGGCAGGAAATCTTCTGCCTCTGGATTTTCCTTTGGCAAGTGTAATGATGTGTTATCTAAAGTAGCCATGATATTTTATTTGAAATGATTTTACAAAACTATGTGGAATTATTCCCCTGAAAGTATTGGGTTGCTACCACATGGCCCTGAGATGGGCTGTAATATCTATTCTCTTTATCAGCATTCATTTATATTATCCCTGCAAAGATCGTAAAAAATGAGCGAAAATGCGGTATGGCTGTATCCCTGCCAGAGAATTTCTGCGTACTAATTGAACTAGAACCAATATCCAAGGCTGAAGAAAAAATTACCTTCTTCCGTTTCCGGGGACCAGGAGTAAATAAGTTGTACCGGACCAAAGAAGGATTCCCAACCATATCCCACACCATAACCTGTATAATCCGGTGCTGTAAACCACTCTCCTGTCCTGAAAATATCATCTTCAACATTGGCCATATTGGCGGCAAAAAGAAGGTGGTTTTTCGGACTGAATTCATAATCGAAACGGGCGTACGCTTTTACGTAGCTATTCCCCGGCAGGCTAAGAAAATCATATCCCAAAAAGGATTGAAAGTTATTGAGGGGGTAATTACCAAATCCCCCCAGAACAAAATCGAAGGAAGTAACGCGCGATGTTCCCAATTTAAATCCCCCTTCTGTCTCCAGGTTAAGACTCATATTCTCAAAAAGCGGGAATGCCGCCCCCATGGTAGCCTTTGCAATAGAAAATTCCTTGAAATTATCGTTATAATCAGATGACCAGAGATAGAGATGGAAATCCCCGTCGAAATAAAGCCCTCTTGAGGGAAAATACTTGTCGTCGTAGGTGTCGAGCGTTAAACGCCCGAATGTGGAGACATAATTGCTCTTCTCAAAAAAAGTGGTATTCCCTGAACTTGATGGCGGAGTTGGCAGACTGTCATTTTGTTGTTCACCAAGGGTGGTGGTGCTGTAGGTCAATAACTTGTGTTCGGCTCCAATCTTAAAGGCAAACTCTTCATTCAGGGCCGTTTGAAGATAAATCTGATTTGTCAGGTCTGTTACCTTCAAGTTAATGTTGTTGACATTGAAATTTATAGGTACATCATAGTTAGATTCAATTACCCGGTAATCGATCTCTTTTTCGAATTCATAGAACCTCGAATTTATTCCGAAACTCCAGTAGGAGCCTTTATCCAAATAATACTGGAAGTTATATCTCACGTTGTCTCCGAGAATAAGATCAATAGATGCCACATCGTCCTGCATCAACAAATTTTTTCTGGTGAGGTTGATCAGCGCCGCACTCTTGTACAGATTGTCGTAATGTGCCGCGATCCGCAGAAAGGTCTTATCGGTACTTTCTGTAAGGCTCATTATAAGATCCTGACCCAGTCCATTGGATGTAAGTTCGTATCTGATGGCTTTAAAATTTCCGGTAGCCACTAAATTATTAATTCCCTGCTGCAGCTTTTCAAAACTTATTTTTTCATTGAGGTTGATACGTAATTTTCCCTTGATATACCCCCTGGAAAAATTGGTATTTCCCTCAAGTACCAATCGGTTCACCATCAGGGAATCCTGTATCGGAATCTCAGGCCTTGGGGCAGGAGCACGGTTTTGTTTTGCAGCAAGGGCGTCAAGGGCTTCCTTATGCCTTAAAGCCACCTGCTCCCCGGTGTTTATAATGGTATCCTTTAGCTCAAAATCGATCACCGAAAAATCATCCATATCGGGTTTTATGTAGATGTCGGTAAGCGCCGATTTTCGCTGCATGTCCTTGATGGTCCTGAAATTATTGATCTGCAGTAAGATATCCGTGGCGGATGCAAGAGATGAGCGGTCTCTAAGGCCGTGTTGTACATCAACACCGATGACAATATCGGCACCCATAGCCCTTAATTCCTCGACGGGATAGTTATTAAGCACACCTCCGTCGATAAGAATTTGCCCATCGACCTCCGCCGGTTGGAACAAGGAGGGAAATGTCCCGCTTGCCAGTATGGCTTCTGGCAGAAATCCGCTGTTGAGTAAAACTTCTTTCCCGGTTTCTACGTTGGTTGCTATACAGAAAAACGGAATTTGAAGCTCATTAAAGTCGCGTATATCCTTAACATGGTAAAGCATTTTTACCAGGGTACTGTAGATATTCTGACCACTGGAAAGGCCTTGAGGAAATGATAACTTAAAATCGTTAAAGGGTAAGGTAAGGGCGTAACGTTCAGAGTTTTCTTTTTCATAGAAAGTTTTGGCATCTCTGGGCAAATTGTCCTGGATCAGATTGGCGAGATCTGAACTTCGAAAGAGAAAATCGAGCTGATCGGCCGAATAGCCGGAAGCATACAAAGCTCCGATGATAGCCCCCAT
>JABDQK010000204.1 GCA_013042255.1 Flavobacteriaceae bacterium
ATCTGTGATCACCATCGTCCGGGGAGTCAGCTTCCGGATGCAGTTGCGGTTTTAGATCCTAAAAGACCCGATTGTAACTATCCTTATGACGAATTATGCGGATGTGGTATTGGCTTTAAGCTGATACAGGCTCTGGAACAACAAAAAGGACTTACTGTTGAAGGAATTATACCCTATCTCGATCTGGTCGCCACTGCTATCGCAGCAGACATCGTTCCGATCACCGGGGAAAACAGAGTGCTGGCTTATTACGGTATACAGGTAATCAATCAACAGTCCCGTCCGGGATTCAGAGCCATACTAAAGGCCATAAACAAATCCAATCTGACAGTAACCGATGTTGTTTTTATTATTGCTCCCAGAATTAATGCGGCCGGGAGAATGGAACACGGGCGTTATGCTGTTTCCCTGCTTACAGAGACCGATCCGGAGAAAGCCGGGAAGATGGCCGCAGAAATTGAAAAATTTAACACCGATCGCAGGGGCCTTGATCAGGAGATTACCGAGGAAGCCCTGTTACAGATCAGAGAAAACAAAGAAGAAGAGCGATACACTTCTGTGGTCTACAAGGAGAGCTGGCATAAAGGAGTTATCGGGATAGTTGCATCGAGGCTTATAGAAACCTACTACAGGCCTACGCTTGTATTTACAAAAAGCGGGGACAAACTGGCCGCTTCTGCCCGGTCTGTGAGAGGGTTTGATTTGTACAACGCCCTGGAGGCGTGTAAAGGATCGCTGGAACAGTTTGGAGGGCATAAATATGCAGCCGGACTTACCCTTAAAGAATCGCAGTACGAGGAATTCAAGGCCCGCTTTGAGGAGGTTGTATCAAAGACCATATCCCCGGAATTACTCAGTCCGGAAATTCGTATTGATGCAGAATTAACCCTGGCTGATATAACTCCAAAATTGATGAGGATCCTTAAACAATTTGAACCCTTTGGCCCCGGAAATATGAAACCGGTATTCCTCACACACCAGCTGCGAGATTCAGGATATGCCAAAGGAGTAGGAGAGGGAGAAAAGCACCTCAAACTAGCTGTAAAACAAGGAAATTCCAATCCAATCCAGGGTATAGGTTTTAACCTGGGGGATAAACTGCCTTTAGTGAGGGATAGCAAGATGTTCAGTCTGGTGTATTCCCTTGATGAGAATCACTGGAACGGGAATATAAGTCTTCAGTTAAAGATAAAGGATATCAGGCAAGCCTAGAGCTCAAACTTTTTGAGTTCAAAGGTGCTTCCATCGAGAACACCATAGGTAAAATGACCTATCCAATCTCCCAGGTTAAAGTAGGTCGATTTATCATTGAGTTTTATTTCCAGGGGCAGGTGCCGGTGTCCGAAGACAAAGTAGTCATAGTGGTCCTGAGAAAGCTTTCTTTTGGCGTATTGTACAAGCCACTCGTTCTCCTCCCCCAGAAATTCCTGATCTTCTTCTCCGGAGATAAGTTTGTTCTTTACGGAGAAATACTGAGCTAATCTTACGCCCCAATCGGGGTGTAACCATCGGAAGAACCACCTGGCAACGGGATTGGTAAATACCTTTTTCATCCTTTTATACCCCTTATCGTGTGGGCCAAGGCCATCGCCATGCCCGATAAAGAACCGTTTTGAGTTAATTTCAAATTGCTGGGGTTTATGGAAAACCGGAATTCCGAGTTCTTCTTCAAAATAACCGTTCATCCACAGATCGTGGTTCCCCGCAAAAAAATAGACTGGAATACCACTGTCGGTTATTTGTGCTAGGGTGCCAAGGGTGCGGACAAAGCCTTTGGGAACAACAGTTTTGTATTCAAACCAAAAATCGAAAAGATCTCCAAGTAGAAAAATAGCTGCAGCATCTTTTTTCACCTCCTCCAACCAGGAAACAAAGTGCCGTTCTCTGACAGCACTTTTAGCCCTGTCTGGCGCACCCAGATGATTATCGCTGGCAAAATAGACTTTCTTTCCTGTCGGTACCTTTAATTGTTTCATCGGGTAGTAAAGATAGAAAAATCGGTGAGGGGATCAGGGATTGTCATCCATATGCCATTCGGCATAAGCTGTTTCTGTTTCCCTGAGCTTTAAAGAATGCAATTGAATATGATTCGGAAGTCTTTTTTTTATCCTCGCTGCTATGTCTATGACCATGTTTTCACTGGTAGGCTGATAATCGGCCAGGATCACCTTATGACCCCGTGTTTCCAATTCTCTTGCAAGTTCGAGATGAGGGGTATTTTTATTAAATATCGTCGCATGATCAAACGGATCTACCACCTCTTCCCGTACGATCTTCTTGAGATCTCCAAAATCGATCACCATACCTAATTTAACAGCACCTTCTTTTGAAATAGGCGTTCCGATCACGGTAACGGCCAACTTGTAGCTATGCCCGTGGACATTCTTGCATTTTCCGTCGTAGCCGTACAAAGCGTGCCCTGTTTCAAAACTGAATTCCTTGGTTACCCTTATCCTGCTCATCTCATATAATCTTAAAGGGCAAAGGTAGGAATTCTTTAAAAGGAAGGATCAACTTTGGCCGCAGAACCGTCTGTTTGTTTTGGATGGGGAAAAATTGCCTTTTTTAACTTGAGTCCAAAAAGAGGGCGAATCCATTTCCACCTCCGGATAAACAACTCATATATAACAAAAGAACCTCCAAAGGTGGCGACAACCAGCACAAGAAATTTTGGCATAAATCCCCATTCCAGCTCCATAATAAAATAACCGGCTATGATGGTAAGCGTTTGATGGAGAATATAGAATGGATAAACGGCTTCATTGCAATAGGTAAGGGCTCTACTGGGTTTGTTCCAGTATTTAGCTGCATATCCAAAAAGTACCAGTATCCACATCCATAGATTGAATACTTTTAGAAATGCTTCGGTAAAATGGACTACAATGGAGTCTTCAAAGCTTAGAATCAATCCCAGATACAAAGTAAATGCGATAAGGGCACAAATAAGATAAAAACGTCTGTTATCGGTAACCGTTTTCCAAAAGGCATCTTTAACGACGATCAATACAAAACCAAAGAAAAAGAGTGTGGAATAATTCGCAATCGCAAACCAGTCTCCTATCAGGGCATGGGTAACATCAAAAAAGGGTTCCACCAAAGACTCAATCAGGTAAAGAGGGATAAGGAAGTAAAACAGCCCTGTTTTCCTGGACACCTGTTTTTTAATCCATCGAATAAAAGCCCCATCAGTATGCCTTCGAAGATATATGAATACCGGTATCAGAAACAGCGAGAAAACCAAAAGATAGGGTAAAAACCAAAGGTGATGCCAGCTGAGGTTTCCTTCGGGATACACCCCTGTAAAAGCCATGAATGGCCAGAAATCGAAATAGGACCCACTGAATTGGTCATTTGCGAGTCGTTCAATATAAACCTGTGGTGGCACTACGAGCAGCATTCCTACAATCAATGGTAAAAACAACCTCCGGATACGTTCCTTGCCAAATTCCAGGGCTGTTCTCTTATTAAGGGCATAGTAGGTACCCATCCCCGAAATAACGAATAGAATAGGAAGCCTCCATTGATTGATGAATAGCATAGGGAATCTTAACCAGCTGTATTCTTCGTTGTTTTTTATATGCCACCCCCATGGGACAAAAAACATCCCAACATGATAGAAGATGAGTAAGCCAAAAACAAAAACCCGTAACCAATCCAGATCGTGACGCCTCATGACAAATACTTTTTAGTAAAGATATTTTTAATCTGAATGCGTTTGAAGTCTTTGTTTTGAATGACAAGGTTTTGGGACCAGTGACAAGGGAAAAACCTAGGTTTTTAAACTTTTTTCAAAAGCAGGAATCATATTCCGGGAAACGGGGATCTCTGCATTGCATTCCTTTAAGCTTAGTTGATATCCCTGTGCATTGCCTTTCACATGGTTGAGGTAGGAGAGATTTACCACGTATGAACGGTGGGTTCTGATAATTTCCTCAACAGAT
>JABDQK010000206.1 GCA_013042255.1 Flavobacteriaceae bacterium
GATTTCATCTATCTTTGTAGTTAAAGATAAGGATTCAGATGTTCTCCAAAACGAAAAAGGACTCCGGAATAGACCTCGAACAGCACGAGCAGATCGAATACGCCCAGGAACGAATAATACAGAAAAAGAATCTGTATCGTCATTTTGTCTGGTTCCTGATCGGCAGCGTGGGACTTGTATTGATGAACAAAGTTTTTAAGTACGGAGAAACCTATGATTGGGCCTACTGGGCGATAGGGTTATGGAGCCTGCTCCTTTTAGTACATCTGGCCAATGTCTTTATCCTTAGTACGTTTATGGGACGCGACTGGGAGAGGGAACAACGCGAGAAGCTGGTTCTCAAACAAAAAGAAAAAATAGCGGAGCTCCAAAAACAGCTGGAAAAAGAATTTCCCTATCCCGGACCTCCAAAAAAAAAAGTGGATTGAGTACTCTTATCATAATTGCAGCAGCCGCGGAAAACAACGCGCTGGGAAAAGACAACCAACTTCTGTGGCATTTGCCGGATGATTTTAAACGATTTAAAGCGATCACTACCGGTCATCCGATTATAATGGGCAGAAAAACTTTTGAAAGTTTTCCAAAGCCCCTTCCCAACAGATTTCATATCATCATCACCCGGGATACATCCTATTCCACTTCGCACGATAATTGTAAAATTGTTCATTCTTTGAAGGAAGCCCTTTCAGTGATAGATAGGGACAAGGAGGCTTATGTTATTGGCGGAGGAGAGATTTACAACCAGGCCATGGAATACGCAGATGTGATTGAACTTACCCGCGTACACGGGAAATATGAAGCGGATACCTATTTTCCGGAAATCGACCTGAAAGAATGGGAACTCCTAAAAGAAGAATTTCATCCGTCGGATGAGAAACACAAAGTATCCTTTAGTTACCTTACCTATAAACGACGTTAAAAATCGAGAAACTCAATTTGTTGTTCCCCTGGTTCATCCTGCAAAAACCGGGATAACATTTCCGCATCGGTATTGCTGAAGAATTTGTATAAGGGTTTACTTTGCTCTGTATTCAACAATTGATGCTGCTGTAGTACCTTATGTGTTTGTTTAGCCACGGCTTCACCGCAATCGATGATCTTTACATGTGCTGGCAGTTCATCCTTCAGTACAGGAATAAGAAAAGGATAATGAGTACATCCCAGCACGAGATGATCAATTCCTTCGGCTGTCATGGGTTGAATATACTTTTGCAGTAAGTTCCTCGCTTCGGGGGATTGTGCCTGCCCTTTCTCTATTAGTTCCACCAGTCCGGTACCCACCTGCTCAAGAATTTCAATATTTGCTGCGTGAGTTTTTGCCGTACTGTGAAACAAAGCGCTGGTGAGCGTTCCCCGGGTTGCCAGCACCCCTACTTTTCCAGAAACAGATTGCAAGGCGGCTGGTTTGATAGCTGGTTCTATCCCAATAAAGGGAACCGCATAATTCTTTCTGAGGTAGTCTATAGCGTTAGTAGTAGCAGTGTTGCAGGCTACGACGATGAGCTTACAATGATTTTGTAAAAGCAATTCAGTATTCTTGATACTGAGTTGAAGGATGGCTTCCGGTGATTTTTCCCCATAGGGTGCATTCTTACTGTCGGCCAGATAGATAGTATCTTCAAATGGCATCTTGTTTCTGAGCTCTTTCCAGATGGAAATCCCACCAACTCCCGAGTCAAAAATTCCAATCGGCCTGCGATCCAATGCTTTCTTAATTTAATGTAAAGGTGTATAAAAATAAAAAAACCGTCCTTGTGAGGACGGTTTTTTATGAGGATTTATTTCAGTTTAAAATCCCAATTCCTTTTTAACTTCCGGTAGCAGGTCTTTACCCTTTGCTACGATAAGTCCGCCTCCCTGGGTAGAATCCATTACGTATTCTATTCCTTGTGCAGCAGCTACTTTTTCAATAGCGGCCATGGCTTTTTCAGAAATAGGCTGGAACAATTCGGCCTGTTTTTTGGCAAGTTCCTGTTGAGCAGCCTGCTGGGCTTCTCCAATATTCCTTTCAAATCCCTGAAGTTCAACGGCTCTTTTTTCGTTTTCTTCTTTGGTTTTTGCCGATGCTTCACTTTGATACTGTGTATACTTGTTTCGCAACTCGGTCATTGAGCTTTCTATATCGGCCTTGTAGGTCTCCTGTAATTTCTTTAATTCAGCCTGGGCAGCCTTCATCTCCGGCATTTCCGATAAAAGTTCGGTTACATTGATATGAGCTACTGAGCTCTGTGCATTTACAAACCCTGTAGCGGCAACGAACAATACAAGGGCTACTGCTACTTTCTTCACGTGTTTCATGACTTTAAATTTACTATTTGAGTGTTATTATTGAATTCTAAATTATTGATCTATTGTGTCTTTTTTCTTTTCAGTTTGCTTAGCTCTTTCGGCTTCTTTTTCTTTGCGTTTTGCTTCTCGTTCTTCTAATAATTTCTTTCTGCGTTCTTCATATGCCTTTCTGCGTTCTTCCCGAAGCTTTATCTGCTCTGCTCTTTTTTCCTCTGCTGATTGCTTTCGGACATTCTCGGCTTCCTCAGCTTTCTCCAGTCGCTCTTTAAGCGCATCGGTCATTTCTTCCTCTTCCTCTTCTGCTGCTTTTTCAAATGCTGCCAATCGGGCTTTTTCAGCTGCTTTATTAGGCTTGCTAACCCTCCTTGTTCTGGCGATACCTCTCAACACTAATTCGCTGATATCGTGCCTTTTTTCGGAGTACAACATTACGACATCCGCAGATTTATCGAAAATAAAATCGTACTTTTTATTAGCTCCAATCGCCTGTACTTCATTGAACACCTGGTCCTGGATAGGTTGAATCAACCTTCGCTTTTGTAGCACCAGATCTCCGTTCGGTCCGAATCTGTCCTGCTGATATTCGAGCATTTCCCTTTCAAGAATCTGAATTTCCTCTGTTCGCTCTGAAATCAACTCATCAGTCAACAGTACTTTTTCTGCCATCAGGTCTTGCTTCATCTGGTCTATGACCCCCTTCTTTTCCTCAATCTCCAGTTTCCACCTTTGCACTTTATTCTCAAGTTGCTCATTGGCTTCCCTGTATTCTTCTACATTTTCAAGGATATATTCCATGTCCACATATCCTATCCTAACTCCCCGTTGGGCGAAGGAATTCAGTGTGGTCAGAAACACTACAGTTATTAAAAGAACTTTTGTATTCATGTTACTCAGGTTTAGTACATAGAAAATATCGTGCCAAAATTACTAAAACTTTTAGAATGAGTGCTTTACCTTTTGTTCCGGGAAGTTGAAATTCTAGAATTGCTGACCTATAATAAAATGTGTCTGCCATCCGCTCGGACCATTACCCGCAGATTGAGGTCTCAGGTCTTCGTCAAATCCGTAGCCAAAATCTATCCCCAGTAAACCAAAGGCAGGCATAAATATTCTTAAGCCTACTCCAGCCGATCTTTTAAGTTGAAACGGATTAAACTCATTAAAATTGTTAAATGAGTTTCCTGCTTCCAAAAAAGTTAAGCCGTAAATTGAGGCAGAAGGCTTCAGGGTTAGAGGATATCTGAGCTCCAGGGAGTATTTGTTATAGACAATTCCACCTTCCTGATCGAAGGTAATGGGATCTACAGGGGTAAGAGAGTTATTTTCGTATCCCCTTAACTGTATGGTCTCACGGCCATCAAGGGTAAAGTTCCTGCCAAGACCGTCGCCCCCCAGGAAGAACCTTTCAAAAGGTACCTGCCCAACATCACTGTTGTAATTCCCTAGGAATCCAAATTCAACATTGGTCCTGAGCACTAATTTATCTACCAATCTGGTATACCAGTCGCCTTTGAACTTGATCTTGTAGTATTCAAGCCAGCGAAATCGCTCCTGATCCACGCTTTCCAATTCATTTCTTTCAGCGGTTGTAAGGTCGCTTCCAGCCTGGTTCCTTTCAGTTTGTAATTCTGTAAGTTCTTCGCTTCTATCTTTTAAGGCAGCAAAATCCTTATCACTAAAAAGCGAATACGGTGGCGTAAACTTTGCGGTTACCTCAAAGATCGATCCTGTAATAGGATAAATTCGGCCGGGACCTGCAGAACTCCTCGAAATTCCAAAGGTGTAAGCAAGTGAATTTGACTGCCCGTTTCCGAAATTAAAGAGGCCTGTTCGGTAATTCCTGAAGTCGTATAACTGATAACTAAGGGAATGGGAAAGCGTAAAAAAGTCGTCAGGCCACTGCACCCTCTTGGCTAGCCCAAGAGATACCCCTGTAATCGAAAATTGCTGATCTTTATCTACTTCTACTCTACCGTTGGTACCGAATGACGCCAGGAACTGCTGAGTTCTGGAAAGGGACATATTGAATCTAACCGGCTTTTTACCTCCTAACCAGGGTTCTGAAAAGTTCAGGCTGTAGACCCTGAATGTTCTACTGGCTTGTAGTCGGAGGGCAAAGGTCTGACCATCCCCCATTGGAACGGGTTTATAGGCTTCTCCATTAAAAAGGTTTTGAATAGAGAAATTGCTGAAGGAAAGTCCCAGCGTTCCAATGAATCCTCCACCGCCATATCCTCCCTGTAGTTCTATCTGGCTCGATCCTGATTCTACCAGGCTGTAGGCCAGGTCTACCGTTCCGGAATTAGGATCGGGGTTTTGAATGTCGGGAGCAATTTGTTCTGCATCAAAGAAACCTAATTGCCCGAGTTCACGAACACTTCGGATAATGTTTTCTTTACTGTATTTCTGTCCGGGGCGTGTTCTGATCTCCCTGAATATCACATGGTCATTAGTCTTATCATTCCCAGTTACTGTAACGTGATTTAAGAACGTCTCTTTCCCTTCAATGATTCTGATCTCAAAGTTGATAGTGTCATTCTCTGCAGAGACTTCCACAGGGTTGATCTGCGAAAATAAATAACCATTGTTCTGATAAAGGTTGGTAAGATCATCTGCATCGGGTTTGGTATCATCTGCTATTCGCTCCCTTAACAAGACACCATTATAAGTAGATCCCTTCTTTATTCCCAGAACCTGTGTTAGCTGGCGATCGGTATATACCGTGTTTCCAACGAAGTTAATGTCTCCGAAGTAGTATTTATTCCCTTCTTCTACATTGATAGTGATCTTAATATTTTCATCATCCACCTTCTCGATGGTATCTGAAATTACACGGGCATCGCGAAAACCGTTTTCCGCATATTTGTCGATCAAAGAGGAGAGATCTTCCTTGTAATCTTCCGGGATATATTTTGATTTCTTCCAGAACCTTCCCAGTTTTTTACGCTTGGTATTTTTTAGGGATTTACGCAATTTCCCATCCGATAATTCCTCATTCCCCTCAAAAACAATATTGGAAATTTTTACTTTATTTCCCTTGCTCACGTTAATCACCATGCTTTCCGCATTGGTTTCAGAGGTGTCCTGTGAGGTTACAATAGTAGCCCTGGCATTGAGGAAACCCTGTTTTTTATACTTGTTCTGAAGATAATTCCTGGTGTTGGCAATGAGGCTTTCAGTAATTTTCTTCCCCTTTTTAAGATCCGTGTCGTCAACGATTTCATCTACCTTTCTTTTTTTAACACCATAGATGGTGACCTTGGAAAGGGTAGGTCTTTCTTTGATATTGAGTTCGAGGTAGATATCCTCCCCTTCAATGTTAGTAATGTAGAAGGCAATGTCACTGAACAATTCAAGGCCCCAGAGTTTTTTAAGGACGTCACTGATCTCATCTCCGGGCACGGTAATGATCTGACCTTCCCTGAGTCCGGTATATGTTTTTACGGTCTGCTCATTATAACTTTGTAAACCGGTAATTTCCAGCCCTTTAAGAACGTACTTCTTCCCACTATCATAGGGAATATCCTGCGACAGTATTGAACTTGTGGTTAAAAGAAAAAGGAAGGTAGTAAGGAAGGTGCGTAATATGAGTCTATTCACACTACTAGTTAAGTTGTTCGCTTGTTTTTCCAAATCGTCGTTCTCTGTTCTGATAATTCTTTAGTGCATCTGCCAAATGTTCCACCCGGAAATCGGGCCAGAATACATCCATAAAATACAATTCGGCATAAGCAATCTGCCAAAGTAAAAAATTGCTTATCCGGTGCTCTCCACTGGTTCGAACAAGCAAGTCTACATCTGGTAAATTATGCGTGTAAAGATGACCATTAATAATGGCATCATCAATATTCTCCGGCGAAATTATATTATTTTTAACTTTGGTGCTAATTTCCCGTACTGCATGTTTGATTTCTTCCCGCGCTCCGTAGCTCAGCGCTAGTGTAAGCACCATAGCAGTGTTTTTCGAAGTTTTTTCAATCACTTCCTGTAATTCTGAATACGCCTTAGGGGGCAATGAGGAAATATTTCCTATCGCATTAAGCCTGATATTGTTTTTATCGAGGGTTTTAAGTTCTCTTTTTAAAGAAGAGACAAGAAGTTTCATTAAGGTGTCTACTTCCTTTTTGGGACGTTGCCAGTTTTCAGTTGAAAAGGCATAGAGGGTAAGATAGTCGATTCCAATTTTAGCGCAGTTCTCCACGGTCTCTCTCACGGCTTTTACACCATTCTCGTGACCGAAAATACGCAATTTGCCACGTTGTTTGGCCCACCGGCCATTTCCATCCATGATGATAGCCAGATGCCTGGGCAAAGGGCCCTTTTTTAACTCTTCTATAGTGTCCATCCTACTTTTTACTCGAAACAATCGGAACAAACTACCCTACCAAAGGTATAGGTAAGGGTAATGCCTGAAAAAACATACCAATCGTCACTTAAAATGTTCCCAAAACGGAATTGCTCAAAATTTGATCCAGTTGGGTTACTCGCATCCAGGTTATCCGTAAAGGTATACCGCGCTCCTACTTCGGCACCGAGGATCAGGAATTGATTTAACCTGATCTTGGCCCCTACGGTCATAGGAATGGCAAATGAACCATCTTTTTGCCCGGTTTCCTGCAATGATCCTGCATCGAAATAATTAAAATCATAGCGAAAATACGCAATTCCTGAATAAAGGTAAGGGGTAAATGCCTGAGAAAGTGAATGAAGGTTGTACTCTACGAAATTGAGCTCGAGTCCGGCCGATATCTCCAAAAGATTATGATCAAGGACATAGCCCCTCTGTTGCCTGGATGCCATGTCCGATTTTGAATCATCAGCGGTGAAACTGCCATAGAAGGCACTGGCGCGCCAGGCGTATCTTTTACTTTTGTTCCATTTAAATACTCCTCCAAATGCCGGTCCTGTGGGAGAAATAAAATTCATGCTCCCCACATCCCCTATATTGTTCAGCCCGCCGCCCATAAAACCGACTTCATAGGTTTGGGCCCTGGTCTGCATGACCATCAGAAGGAAGATGATGTAAGGAATTGCTTTCATTTTCATCAAAAATGCGCAAATATACTCCTTAAGGCTATATTGTTTGGATGAACTCAAGAACTTTCGCTTTCTCAATAAACAGGGAAATGATGTAATTATTGTTTTTAGGATCAATTGCGTTTGTCCTGACCCCATAGTAATTTGTTTCGAATGGTCTTTAAAAAACTCTCGGAAGCGTATTCTATCATTTTAATACTGAAGTCGGTCTTTTTAATCACCAATTCCTTTCCATTATCGATGGTAGCCAGTCTGGAATCGAGGGAAACCATATGCTGATCTTCCCTTCCGGAGACCTTGATCCTGATTTCAGTGTCATCCGAAATCACCAGGGGCCTGGCATTTAGGTTGTGCGGAGCAATAGGAGTAATGACCAATGACTGAGCAGTGGGCGTCATCACCGGTCCTCCGCAACTCAGGGAATATCCTGTAGAACCTGTAGGGGTGGAGATAATCAGGCCATCGGCCCAGTAAGATGTGAGGTATTCATCATTGAGATGTGTCTCAATAGTGATCATGGAGGTGGTATCCTTCCTGCTTACCGTAACCTCATTGAGCGCAAAATTGAGCTCTTTGAATTCCTCTATTTCAGGCTCAGAATTTACAGATACCAAACTGCGTTCAACCACTATATAGTCTCCTTTGATAAAATCGTGTATCAATCGCCTGACTTTTTCTTTTTTGTAAGTTGAGAGAAATCCCAGACGCCCGGTATTGACCCCTACGATTGGAATACCAAGATCCCCGACATAGGTTACCGCCCGCAGAATGGTTCCGTCTCCCCCAAAACTTACAAAAAGATCGAAATCCTTATCCAGTCCGTGATTGTGATCAAATGTCTTACAGGACAAATCTGGATCTTCTACACGCAGGAGTTTATAAAAATCTTCTTCTATGAAAATATCCGCCTTGAGTAATTTCAGTTCTTCGAGCAGCTCAAAGACGTAATTGAGTCCGTTTTCCTTAAAGGCCTGACCATAAATGGCTACCCTCATACATTGAGAAATTTGTCCAGATAATCTGAACGTTCTTTGAGGTCTTCAAGAAATTGATCGGCCTTATTGCCAAAGAGTATGGAGTAGTTGTAGCGGCGAAAAGTGTTCACCACTTCATTAAAGTTATTCATGCCGATTTTAATGGTAATCTGCACCACCTCGCTCCTCGAATCAGTTATAAAAGCACCGATAAGCTTTGTGTTATTGCTTTCTACAATCTGTGCAATCTCACTGAATGAATAGTCTTTAATCCCTTTAGCCACGACCAGAATGGCTCCCGGTTCCTTAAAAAAGGGAGTGTCGATAAATACGCCCACAAGATCATTCAGATCGTAGTATCCCAGCACATGAGCTTCTTCATCCAGGACTGGAAGAAGGTTTGCCTCGTTTCTGGAAAAAAGTTCAAGAACATCAAGCCAGGAAGTTTCTCTTACAGCAAAGAAGGATTCCAGATTTGTTTTAAAGCTGGAGATCTTTTGATCTTCCTCAAATGCTTCGAGATCATTCTCTGATAACAAACCCAATAATTTCTGGTCTTCAGTGATAGCCACATGGGAGTAGGTACTATTCTTAAAAAAATGAATAGGTTCTGCCAGCATATCCTGAACGTCAAATACAGGGATTGAATGGATGATATGTGATTCTATAGACATGATTTTTAAATTACCGCAAATTAATAATTAAAAAGATCAAAAGGCATGCCTAATTTGTATTTTTGCGACGAATGAACGATGATATAGTCCAAATGACGAAACTCAGTGTAAATATTAACAAAATTGCCACTTTGAGAAATGCCAGGGGTGGGAATATGCCCGATCTCATCTCAGTGGCAAAGGATATAGAGGAATTCGGGGCAGATGGGATCACTGTGCATCCCAGACCTGATGAACGCCATATCAGGTACGCCGATGTTTACGCCCTTAAAAAGGTATTAAAAACAGAATTCAACATTGAAGGGAACCCCAATCCCAGATTCACCGATATGGTCCTGGAAGTATGTCCCGCACAGGTTACCCTTGTCCCGGATGCTGTAGATGCGATCACCTCCAACGCCGGCTGGGACACCTTAAAGCACAAAACCTATCTTAGGGAAATGATCAACATCTTTAAGGATAAAGGAATTCGTACTTCCATTTTTGTGGATCCGGATCCGGAAATGGTGAAAGGAGCAGCAGAGACCGGGACAGATCGCATTGAACTCTACACGGAAGAATACGCCAAAATGTATCCTAAAGATCCGGAGAAGGCCATCAAACCTTATGCTGAAGCAGCCAAAGTGGCTCATTCCCTTAGTTTAGGCATTAATGCGGGACACGATCTAAGCCTGGAAAACGTCGCATATTTCAGTAAAGGCATAGCTCATCTCGAGGAAGTCTCTATTGGCCATGCCCTTATATGCGAGGCAATTTACCTGGGTCTGGAAAACGTAGTCAACATGTATTTACACCGTCTGAAATGATGCCTGTCTTATATTCTAACATAATAGGAAAAGGAGAACCTTTTCTAATTTTACACGGATTTCTGGGTATGTCTGATAATTGGAAAACCCTGGGGAGCCAATTCGCAGAAAGAGGATACGAAGTACACCTTCTTGACCAGCGCAATCACGGGAAGAGTTTCTGGTCTGATGAATTCGACTACAGCCTGCTTGCTGGGGACCTCGGTAACTACATGGATCACCACAAAATAGAGAAAGCGATACTGCTGGGTCATTCCATGGGGGGTAAAACAGTAATGGAATTTGCTTGCAACAACCCGGAAAGGGTAACGCACCTTCTCGTAGCAGATATTTCACCAAAATACTACCCTCCGCATCATCAATACATCTTGGATGCCCTAAAGGCCCTGCCATTAGATAAGGTAAAATCGAGGAGTGAGGCCGATTTCCTTCTGGCAAAACATCTGCACGACTGGGGAATTAGGCAGTTTTTATTAAAAAGTCTTCACTGGGTTGAAAAAGGACGACTCGCTTTTCGGTTTAATCTAGACGTTTTAGCGGAAAGGATGGAAGAAATCGGGGATTCTATTTCTGGCACCAAGTCCTTTGATGGACCCACTTTGTTTTTAAGGGGAAGCAGATCTGAGTATATCTCTGACGAGGACCTGCCTATGATTAAACAGCACTTCCCTTCTGCCATTCTCGAAACTGTATCAGATTCGGGGCATTGGTTGCATGCGGAAAACCCCAGGGAGTTTTTAAAATATTCCCTCTTATTTTTAAATCGATAATATCCGGGTATTTTTTCTGCAAGAACCCCATTTATAAGGGGGTAAAATTGCGTGTGTCATAATTTATATTAATTTTGAGACCACTGACATTCAATTTGTACTATCAACTCAAAAATTTCTTCATGAAAAAGTTTTACGCCCTCCTTGCCTTCACCGGAGTTCTTTTGATCTCTTGTAGTGATGACGACACTACCATGACAACAACGCCACCGCCGGATCCTGTTAATTACACCAGCGGATCTGCAGATTTCTCAAATTATGTGGCCGTGGGTAATTCGATCACTGCAGGCTATTCTGATCAAGCACTATTTATTGACGGCCAAACCAATTCTTTTCCCAATATGCTGGCCGAGAATTTTGCCCTGGCCGGAGGTGGAGCTTTTACCATCCCATTTATGGCTGATAACCTTGGTGGTGCAACCTTGGGAGGTCAGACTATCCTTGGCAATAGATTGATTCTATCTTTTGCCAGTGGATCACCTGCACCTGTACCTGTTTCCGGACAAGGTGCAACAGAGATCAGCAATACACTCACAGGTCCCTTTAACAATATGGGCGTGCCTGGTGCCAAAAGTTTTCACCTGGCTGCTTCAGGTTATGGAAATGTTGCCGGAGTTCCTTTAGGACAGGCCAATCCTTATTATGCGCGCTTTGCTAGCTCCCCTTCAGCGACTATCATTGGAGATGCGGTAGCACAAAACCCAACTTTCTTTACACTCTGGATAGGGAATAACGATGTATTAGGATTTGCTGCCTCGGGAGGTGATGGAGTAGATCAAACCGGAAATATTGATCCAACTTCATATGGAGGAAATGATATAACGGATCCTAATGTCTTCGCTGGAGTTTATAATGGACTATTACAGGGCTTAACTGCTAATGGAGCAGATGGGGTGGTCATTAATATTCCTGATGTAAGTGCCTTACCGTATTTTACTACGGTACCATATAATGCTATACCGTTGGATGAAGCCACGGCAGGGGTTGTCAATCAAGCATACTTACCTTATAATGGAGGTATACAGCAAGCACTTGCTGCTCTTGACGGAACTGGTTTATTTACGGCCGAAGAGGCTGCAAGAAGGACGATCAGTTTTTCTGCCGGTCCGAACGCAGTTGTCATAATTGATGAGGATCTTACTGATCTGGGAGCTATAAATCCTGCTTTTGCCGGATTACCCAAATACCGGCAGGCCACTCCTGAAGATCTCCTGGTTCTACCCAATCTGACTTTTCTAGGCACCCTGGCTAATCCCAGCGATCCCACCTCTATCAATGGGGTTGCCGTACCATTAGCAGATAAATGGGTTCTGACTCCTGAAGAGCAAGCTTCAATTAGTGTTGCTACTGCTGCTTATAATCAAACAATAGCAGGGTTGGCAGCACAATACGATCTGGCTTTTGTGGATGTCAATACATACCAAAGTGTCATAGCTGATGTTGGAGCTCCTTTAAGTGATGGAAGTGTTGTTACAGATACTTATGCTACAGGTGGCGGGTTCTCTCTTGATGGTGTACACCCTGCCCCAAGGGGCGCCTCATTGTTGGCAAATTTGATTATTCAAACCATCAACACAAAATATGGCTCTAATCTTCCTGGAGTGGATCCTTTAGATTACACAGGATTGTATCTGCAATAAATGATAAAATGATTACTTTAAGGGCACGCTAAACAGGCGTGCCTTTTTTTGATTAATCTAACCTCTTCAATATGAAACTAATTCTCAGGGTATTACTTTCCGCATTAGCCGTTGTCCTTCTAGCCAAACTCCTGGGCGGTGTACAGGTCGACTCCTACATCACTGCCATTATTGTGGCCGTTGTTTTGAGTTTGCTCAATTTTATTGTCAAGCCTATCCTTGTTATACTAACCTTACCTGTAACCATCCTGACCTTAGGGCTGTTCCTGCTGGTTATCAACGCAATTATTATCCTTTTGGCTGATCAGTTGGTAGGCGGTTTTAGTGTGGATAACATCTGGTGGGCGCTCTTGTTTAGTCTCTTACTCTCCTTCCTGCAATCCATATTTTTTTCCGTTTTAAAGGACCCGGAGAAGTCTCTTTAAAGGACGACACATACATCCTCCTAAAAACTTGTTCCACAGTGTAAAATGTACTACTTTTGCCTCCCTTTTAGGGAAGTAAATCACTATTATACATGAACATTAGCAAGGAGCAGATCGATGACCTCAACGCAGTAGTTAAGGTCGATATCAGCAAAGAAGATTACCAGGACAAGGTTGAAAAGATCCTGAAGGATTATCGCAGGCAAGCAAATATACCGGGATTTAGGAAAGGACAAGTTCCTATGGGACTTATCAAAAAGCAATATGGTCGAGCCGTATTGGTTGATGAAGTAAATAAATTGCTACAGGACAATCTGAACAAGTACCTTAACGAAGAGAAACTCGACGTTTTGGGCAATCCTTTGCCCAAGCAGCAGGATAGCTTCGATTGGGATAAAGAAGAGTTTTCCTTTGAATTTGAGCTGGGCCTTGCCCCTGAATTTGAAGCCAGTCTGAAAACCAAGAAGCCTGTCACCCAGTACAAAATCGTTGCAGACAAGAAGATGATCGAGGAACAGCTGGAGAGGATTCAAAAGCAGTACGGTAAATTAATCTCAAAGAAAGAGGCGGGAAAAAAAGATGAAGTAACAGGAACCTTTATCAACGAAGCGGAGGAAATTGAGCATAAATCCACTGTAGAATTAGACAAAATCAAAAGTAAGAAGGCTCTTGAATCAATTTTAGGTAAAAAACCTGGTGATAAAGTGATACTAAAAACCAAAGGTTTATTCAAAGAGGACTACCTGCTTTCAGGCGCCCTTGGAATTAACAGGGATAAGGCAGACAAATTAAACATCGAAGTTGAATTCACCATCGAGGAGATCAATGAAAGGGAGCCTGCCGAGTTAAACCAGGAGCTTTTTGACAAACTTTTTGGGAAGGATGCCATCACTTCTGAAAAGGAGTTAAAAGAACGTCTTAAAACAGATGCTGAAAAACAATTTGAGCAGCAGTCGGATCAAAAGTTACTGAATGATGTTACGGAACGACTCATAGACACTACAAAATTTGAACTTCCCACTGCTTTTTTAAAGAAGTGGATACAGATGACGGGTGAAAAACCGCTTTCTGAGGAAGAGGCAAATGATGAATACGAGAAATCAGAAAAGGGATTGAGGTACCAGTTGATCGAAGGTAAGATTATCAAAGATCACAATATTGAAATCACCTATGATGAATTAAAAGAATTCGCCAAAGGATTTATCAAATCGCAAATGGCTCAATACGGACAGATGAATCCACAGGAAGAGGAACTGGAAGCTATTGCCGGCAGGGTAATGAGCAATCAGGAGGAAGTAAAACGCCTTTCTGAACAATTGATGAGTCAGAAACTCCTCAGCCTGTACAAGGAAAAGGCAAACTTAAAGGTCAAAGAAGTAACTTACGAGAACTTTGTAAAAGAAGTATACGGGTAGGTTTGCTGAATGATTGCTCTTTTTTAGAGCCTTTGTAGTGGGAGTGTTAAGACTATTGTAAAATTGATGACACGTGTTTTCCCGCCATCAATTTTCATTAAAAATAAGTATCTTTACGGAGCCGAATGATTATGATTCGGCTCCTTTTTTTTAAACTACGATATTGACAAAATGGATTACGGAAAAGAATTCAAAAACTTCGCAATAAAAGATCAGGGATTGAATAGTATGTACTACGATGAAGTTCTTCGCAGTATGTATCCTGTGAATATGACTCCCAATATTATCGAGGAAAGACAACTCAATGCCATTGCCATGGACGTGTTTTCGCGTCTTATGATGGACAGGATTATATTCCTCGGCACAGGCATAAGTGATCAGGTAGCAAACATTGTTCAGGCACAGCTTTTATTTCTGGCCAGTGCCGATTCTTCAAAGGACATCCAGATATATATCAATTCCCCGGGAGGAAGTGTTTACGCCGGCCTTGGAATCTACGATACCATGCAATTCATCAAACCCGACGTGGCCACTATTTGTACGGGTATGGCAGCCTCTATGGGAGCTGTGTTGCTTTGTGCAGGCGAAAAAGGCAAACGAAGCGGACTAAAACACTCCAGGGTGATGATCCATCAACCTATGTCGGGGGCACAGGGACAGGCAAGTGATATTGAAATAGCAGCTAAGGAAGTACTTAAGATAAAAGACGAACTCTACAATATCATCTCAGAGCATTCAGGCCAGTCGTTTGATAAGGTCTACGAGGACAGTGACCGGGATTACTGGATGAAAGCCGAAGAGGCCCTCTCTTATGGGATGATTGATGAAATTTTAGAAAGGGATAAGGCCTAAGCCTCATTCTTACACTTTTTCGTAAAAGTGGGTCAATAGTCTGTGAAATAAACCAAAACCGGAATTATTTCGTTATAATAGCCGATAGTACCAAGAAAAATGGCGAAGGAAAATTTAGAATGTTCTTTTTGCGGCCGAAAAAAGCCAGAAACTAATCTGCTCATTGCAGGGTTGGATGCTCATATCTGTGATCGATGTATCGAACAGGCCCATGGGATTGTAGCGGAAGAGTCGAAACAGTCTAAAACTGATGACCTTTCCTCAGAACTGACCCTCAAAAAGCCCAGAGAGATAAAAGATTTTCTAGACACCTTTATCATCGGGCAGGGACGAACAAAAAAAGTTCTTTCCGTTGCGGTTTACAACCATTATAAACGTCTCCTACAGCCCAGTTCCAAGGAAGACGAAATTGAAATCCAGAAGAGCAATATCATCATGGTGGGTCAAACCGGTACAGGTAAAACCCTGATGGCTAGAACTATTGCTAAAATGCTTAATGTTCCTTTGGCCATTGTAGATGCAACAGTACTTACTGAAGCCGGTTATGTAGGAGAAGATGTTGAAAGCATCCTGACAAGGCTATTACAAGCGGCAGATTACAATCTTGAAAAAGCAGAACGAGGAATCGTATTTATCGATGAAATAGACAAGATTGCGCGTAAAAGTGACAATCCATCCATTACCCGCGACGTTTCAGGCGAGGGGGTACAACAGGGCTTGCTGAAGCTCCTTGAAGGAACCGTTGTCAATGTTCCTCCAAAAGGAGGCAGAAAACATCCGGATCAAAAATTTATTGAAGTAAATACTG
>JABDQK010000209.1 GCA_013042255.1 Flavobacteriaceae bacterium
TATTGGAATAAATCCATATATTTGGATTATATCCAATATAAATGAATTCCAAACATCTTAAAGGCAGGGGTGCGCAACAGAATTCCCATAATAAGTTTGAAGCGCTGCATTCAGAATGGAGAGACGATTTCCTCGAATACTGTCTTAAAGAAGGGGAGTTGGCAGATAGTAATAAGACAGCATACCTCCCTATATTTCCTAAAACCATAGTCAATAAAGTGACAAGTCCGGATGTCGGTATGTCCTACTCAATGAACCCTTACCAGGGATGTGAACATGGCTGTATTTATTGTTATGCGCGAAATACGCACGAATATTGGGGCTACAGTGCCGGTCTCGATTTCGAAAGAAAAATATTGATAAAAGAAAATGCCCCCGCATTGCTTGAATCAAAACTAAAAAGCAAGACCTGGAAGGCAAAGACGATTGTCCTTTCGGGTAATACCGATTGCTATCAGCCTGCGGAAAAGAAATACAGGATTACCAGAGCTTGTTTAGAAGTTTTTTTAAAATACAGGCATCCGGTGGGGATCATAACAAAAAATGCCCTGCTACTGCGAGACCTCGATTTACTCATTCAATTAAACAAACACGGTCTTATTGGGGTACATATTTCGGTTACTTCACTTTCTGAGGATACGAGGCGACTTTTAGAACCCAGGACGGCGACATTGTCGAGACGCCTTAAAACCATCCGGGTATTGTCTGAAAATCAGATTCCCGTCAATGCAATGCTGGCACCTCTGATCCCTGGGATTAACAGTCATGAATTAATGTCTCTGGCTAAAACCGTCTCCGAATGCGGGGCCCGTTCTTTTGCATATACGGTTGTACGTTTAAACGGAGCCATCGGAATTCTTTTTTCAGATTGGATCAAAAGGACTATGCCTGATAAGGCTGAAAAGGTACTCAATCAGATCAGAAGTTGCCACGGGGGCAGCCTTAACGATAGCAGATTCGGTATCCGCAATAGAGGTGAAGGTCCTCTGGCAAAGAACCTAAAGAATGTGGCCCGAATCGCTAAACAAAAGTATTTTAAGGAAAAGAATTTCCCGGAACTAAATACAGCCTTGCATCAGCAATACAAAGAAGGACAGCTGAAGCTATTTTAACTCCCAGCCTTTGCGATAAGTTCCCCTGACCCACTCGTTGGCCTTCTCAAAATTCGTCACCCTCATAGCATCACCGTCCCACATGATCTTCCTCCTGCCCGGATACGAATACGGGTCCCAGTCGCCCAATTGTTTACCTTCTTTTAACTCTTTATACTGAAAGGCTTTGATGGCCAGATTTCCCATGAGAACGGCTTCAGTAAGGGGGCCTGAGCGATCGAAACTGGAAGAAGTTCCAGTACCAAGCAGACAACCTTCAACCCAATTTCGCTGATGCCCTCCTGTACTGCCCTCAACTCTGGCTAAGGTAGGTGCAGGTGGAGAAAAAAGTCCCATCATTTCAGAAGGTAGCAATCGGGCATTTCGAGAATAAACATCACAGACAAGGATACCCTTCGTTCCGTAAAAAACAGTTCCTCCCCCAGTATCGCCAATCGACTCTTCATCTTTTAGTTCATCGGGAAGATCCGGCATGATGCCTCCGTCATACCAGTTGAGGTCTATTTTACCATGATTAGGAGCATTAAACTTAAGTCGGACAATAGAGGACGCAGGACAGGAAGCACTGTAGTCGGCTTCTACAAAATCCCCAACCCAATTGGTGGTACAACTCGCTTCAGCCTCTGTGGGATAACCCAGATCGAGTACACCGAAAGGTGTTTCCATGATATGGCATCCCATATCACCCAATGCCCCGGTACCAAAGTCCCACCAGCCACGCCATTTAAAAGGTAAATAGGCGTTGTTATAATCTCTCTTTGCCGCTGGTCCCAGCCACAAGTCCCAATCGAGGCCATCCGGAATTTCATCTTTACCCTGAGGCAGGGGTAAGCCTTGAGGCCATACAGGACGGTTTGTCCAGCAATCTACCCGCTCTACCTTACCGATAACTCCAGAATTTATCCACTCTTTGGCTTGTCTGCTGCCATCACTCGATGCTCCCTGGTTTCCCATCTGAGTAACAATGCCATTTTCACGTGCAACCTGTGTCATCATGCGTGCTTCGGCAATATTATGGGTGAGTGGTTTTTCTACATAAGCATGTTTTTTAGCCCTCATAAATGGTAAGGCAATGGTAGCATGTGTATGGTCGGGTGTGGCAACCATTACAGCATCCATATCCTTGAGCTGCTTATCGTAGACCTTGCGAAAATCTTTGTAACGTTTTACATCCGGAAAGAATTCATAGGTTTGAGCTGCTCTCCTATCATCTACATCACAAAATGATACAAATTTCACCTTCCCGGTTTCCTGTAATCCTCTTATAACCCCGGAACCTCTTCCTCCAACACCGAAGGCGCCAACGTACAGTGTGTCGCTGGGAGGAACATGTCCTTTTCCGAGCACATAACTTGGGACTATAGAAAATACAGCTGAAGATGCCGTTACGTTTTTGATAAATTTTCGCCTTTGCATAAATTTTTCGTTTTAAAATGCATCGGAAGATACAAAAAAACAGAGGCAAAAAACTAATATGGACAACCTACTATGAAGGATAATACCATGGGGGAGAAATCCAAATTGTTTCACCTATCTCCATTCCATTCTGCATAAAACTGCTCCAGGAAATTAAGTAGGAAGTCGTGTCGTTGTGACGCAATTCTTTTTCCTGTTTCAGTATTCATTTTGTCTTTTAGCAACAAAAGTTTTTCGTAGAAATGATTGATGGTAGGACTCTCCGACTTTTTATAAGTTGATTTGGTCATATTGAGATCCGGGGGAATATCAGGATCATAAAGCTTTCTGTTCTTAAAACCTCCATAGTGAAATGCTCTCGCAATCCCTATAGCCCCAAGTGCGTCCAGGCGGTCTGCATCCTGAACAACCTGAAGTTCCAGTGGGTACTTGGTTTTGTTTTTCTTCCCAATGGTGTTTTTAAAAGAGATGTGTTCTATAATATAGCATACCTGCTCTATTGTTTTCTTTTTGATTTCCAAGGATCCGAGAAATTCCCTTGCCATCCGGGGTCCTACAGTTTCGTCTCCCTTGTGGAATTTAGAATCGGCGATATCGTGAAGCAGCGCCCCCAAACTCACAACAAGGACATCAACTTTTTCATCTTTAGATATCAGAAGGGCATTCTTAAATACCCTTTGCGTGTGGAACCAGTCGTGTCCGGCCTCTGCATCTAGTAGTGTTTCCTTTACAAAATCGATAGTTGCCTCAACAAGTTCTGTATTGGTCATTCGCTAATCCTGATGTCATTGGTGATTACTTCTTCGGCTTTGGCTATTAAAACATCGGGATCTCCGGTATTTTGTATTGGTGGGTGGACTTTGAAGATCAAATGCGAGCCAATTCCGTAGGGAAACTTCCCGTAACGAAGCATTTTCCATGAGTTATTAATACTGATGGGCACTATAAGAGCCGACGGCGCTTGTTTCATAAGCACTTTTAGGCCGGTGGGTTGAAATTTTTTAGGATGTCCTGTTCGGCTACGGGTTCCTTCCGGAAAGATCACGGCACTTCTCCGGTGTTTTTCAATGTATTTTCCCAGTTTTGCAATGGCCATCAAGGCCTGTTTGCTGTCTTTTCGGTCAATCAAAGCAGAACCCCCATGCCTCAGGTTATATGAAACGCTGGGAATACCTTTTCCCAATTCGATTTTGCTGACAAACTTAGGGTGGTGCTTCCTCATATACCAGATTATAGGGGGAATATCGTTCATACTCTGGTGATTGGAAACAATGATCAAGGGTATACCATCAGGGATGTCCTCATTATTGATAAAGGTGTAACGAGTTCCAAGCAGGTAGGTACACCACATCAATACCAGATTGAGATAGCTCACGCTTTTTTGATGGGCCTGGTAGCCAAACCAGTTAAAGCATATCCACTGGATTGGATGGAATACAAGCAGGCTAATTCCAAAAACAAGGAAGTACAAAGTTGTTAATGGGTAAGCCAGTAGTTTTCGCATAGCACAAAAATAAAAAAACCGCACCTGGTATAGTGCGGTTCAAATATTAAATCTGAATTGATCTAACAAAATTCATTATAAGCTTCTGTAAGATTCTCAGCAATCATTTCTGCAGGTCTGCCTTCAATATGATGTCTTTCAATCATGTGAACAAGTTCACCATCCTTAAACAGTGCCATGCTAGGTGACGAAGGAGGGAAGGGAACCATCAGGTTTCTCGCTGCATCTACTGCTTCAGTGTCAACTCCGGCGAATACTGTGATCAGGTGGTCTGGTTTTTTATCATTCCTGAGGCTTAATTTCGCCGCAGGTCTCGCATTGGCCGCTGCACATCCGCAAACGGAGTTTACGACAACCAGGGTTGTTCCATCTTTTTCAATCGCCTTTTTAACGGCTTCAGCTGTATATAATTCTTCAAAACCTGCTGATGACAGGTCTTCTCTCATAGGTTTTACTAATTCTGCGGGATACATAGTCTTTATTTTTTATTGGCTACAAAGATAGGGAAAGTGGGGAAATTATAAGCCAAAGCTTTCTTAAGACTGCCGAAGTTATTAGTCGTTAAACCCTATCTTTGCCAAAATTTTTTCTAGCATGATTCGTTGGATCGCAGCTATATTAGGCTACTTTTTATTTCGCCTTCCGGGAGCCATTATTGGATTTCTGGTTGGCAGCTTTATGGATAATATGGGTTCCGGTCCCAGGGCGAGGTCGATCTTTGAAGATTTTTCCCGCCAAAAAGTTAGTCCGGCCGATTTTGAAATAAACCTCCTTTCCCTGTGTTCAATAGTCATTAAGGCAGACGGACAGGTTAGTCAGCGTGAACTGGATTACGTTCGCCAGTATTTTCTCAGCACCTATGGAAAAGAGAAAGCTAATGCAATTTTCAGAACCTTTAATGAAGTAATCAAAAAGCGCGAGATTTCGGCTCAGAGGATCTGTACATTTCTCAACCAAAGGACACGATATGAAGTCCGTCTTCAGCTGCTACATTTCTTATTTGGTATCGCAAGGTCTGATGGATCAATTAAGCAACCCGAGATCGACAAGATCCGGGAAATTGCAGGCTATCTGAGAATTGGAAAGTCGGACTATGAAAGTATTAAGGCCATGTTTGTTAAAATGGCAGACAACGCCTATAAAATATTGGAGATCGACAAAACCGCTTCTGATGATGAGGTAAAAAAAGCCTACAGGACGATGGCAAAAAAGTACCATCCGGACAGGGTAAATACCGAAAATGAGGCCATCAAAAAAGGTGCTGAAGAGAAGTTTAAGGAAGTACAGAAGGCGTATGAGCAAATTCAGTCCGAAAGGGGGATGTAACATCTGAAAGCATGGATATTTTTTGGTTTTATATAAAATTGGGACTGGGGCATGTTCTGGACTTGTCTGCCTACGACCATATTTTATTCCTGATGGCCCTGGTGATTCCTTTTACATTCAGAATGTGGAAACAAATTCTGACCCTGGTTACCGTATTTACTATTGCGCATTGTTTGTCACTGGCCTTATCGGTCTATAAGGTAGTTGAAGTTGAGGCAGCATGGATCGAATTTCTGATACCGGTAACTATTGTTGTTACAGCACTATTTAACCTGAGGGATAGTTTGAAGAAGCGCAATAAACTGAGTTTTCAACTTCAGATAATAGCAACCGGATTTTTTGGGCTTATCCACGGCTTTGGATTTTCTAATTATTTTAATATGCTCATGGCCGGGGAAGAGGAAAAGTTAAGCCCGTTACTTGGATTTGCTACAGGAATCGAAATTTCTCAGTTGATTGTAATATTGATGGTTTTGATCGTAGCGGCTTTATTGGAAATAGGATTGAAGTTGCCCAGAAAGTATTTTGTTATCGGCACGACTGCAATTGTCATTTTAATTACAATCCCTATGATATTAGATACCTGGCCGGGCTAAGGATCTGAAAAAACGCACCTTATCGGTTTTAATTAAATATTAACCATAATTGGTTGTTGAACTCTTTTAAAGCCGGTATCTTAGTGCCTGTGAGCCCGAGACACTGGAAATAGACCCGTGAAGACGTGACTAAAAAAAAGCAGCTAAAATACGACAAGGCCTATTTGAGAATGGCTCACGAGTGGGGGAAGCTTTCCTATTGTGAGCGGAAGCAGGTTGGAGCCATTATAGTAAAAGACCGGATGATTATCTCAGATGGATACAACGGAACTCCCACGGGATTTGAAAATTTCTGCGAAGATGATGAAGGATATACAAAATGGTATGTCCTGCATGCTGAGGCTAATGCAATTTCAAAGGTAGCCTCCTCAACCCAGTCGTGTGAAGGAGCCACTTTATACATTACATTGTCGCCGTGCAGGGAATGCAGTAAACTCATACATCAGTCTGGCATAAAACGTGTGGTATATCAGATCGCTTACAAGGATGGTTCAGGTTTACAATTTTTGGAGAGGGCTGGTGTGGAACTGGAACATCTGCCGCATATACTAGAAGAAAATGTATAGGAGAAGATGAAGAAATATCATTACATATGGCCTGCAGTCATAGCATTGGCACTGGCACTGGGTATCTTAATTGGAGGTAAGCTCCATTTCAATGATTCACCTGAAAAACTCTTTACTACAAATTCAAAGAAAGACAAACTCAACCGACTCATAGACTACATTGATTATGAGTATGTCGATGAGATCAATACCGACAGTATAGTTGACGTTACCGTGAATAACATCCTGGAAAAATTAGATCCGCATTCGGTCTATATCCCCAGGGAAGAGCTCTCCCAGGTTTCAGAAAATATGAAAGGAGATTTTGTTGGGATTGGGATTAATTTCTATATGTATCGCGATACAATTACCGTGATCAGGACGGTTGAGAACGGCCCCAGTTTTTTAAAGGGAATAGAAGCCGGAGATCGTATTTTGGTAGCTGATGGTGATACACTCTACGGTAAAAACCTCCCCAGCAGGAAGATAGTGGGAACACTTAAAGGCGAAAGTGGAACAACAGTAAATTTAAAGGTCTACAGGAAAAAAGAGGATCGTTTCTTTGATGTTACCCTAAGGAGAGACCGGGTTCCAATTAAAAGTGTTGAATCTTACTATATGCTGTCACCCGATATGGGATACATCAAGATCAACAGATTTGCGGAAAGCACTTACAAAGAATTTAAAAACGCCTTGAGGTCTTTACAAAAAAAGGGTGCCAAGAAATTAACCCTCGACCTAAGAGATAATCCCGGGGGCTATCTGGGAATTGCAGAACAGCTGGCAGACGAATTCCTGAAAGACGGGAAGCTTATTCTTTTTACCAAGAATAAAAAAGGGAAGATTGATAAGATGTTTGCCACCGAGAAAGGCTCTTTTGAGGATAAACCCGTTTATGTACTGATCAATGAGCGATCGGCATCTGCCAGTGAGATCATTGCCGGGGCATTGCAGGATAATGATGTTGGCACCATCGTGGGCCGCAGGTCATTTGGAAAGGGCTTAGTGCAAAGGGAAATGGCCCTGGGAGATGGCTCGGCTGTTCGGTTAACGGTTTCACGCTACTATACCCCAACCGGTAGGTCGATTCAGCGCGATTACCAAAACGGAAGTGAAGATTATTATGAGCGATTTGAGGAGCGGTATGAAAGCGGGGAACTGGTTTCAGCAGACAGCATAAAAGTGGCCGATTCACTAAAATATACTACCCCTAAAGGAAAAACAGTTTATGGGGGCGGTGGTATTATTCCCGATGTGTTTGTTCCCATCGGAAATATAGAAGAAGAAACAATCAAGAGTATGGAGAGTCTGGGCTTTATTTCCCGTTTTATCTTCGAACATCTTGAGGAGGATCGGCAGCGTTATTACGACTATACTGAATTCGACTTCGTAAATAACTTCAGAGTTGATGACATCCTGTTTGAAAAGTTTGTAGACTTTGCCTTGTCTAACAACATCAGCATGGATTTTTACCAATACGATAAGCGCATTAAATTGTATTTAAAAGCCGCTTTGGCTGAGCAGTTATTTTCTCCTAATATCAGCGCTAAGATCAAAGGGGAGATTGATTATATGCTACAAAAAGTAATTGATCTCGACTCGCCTACCTGGCAAGCCGAAAAGCGTTTGCTAAAGGAGTAAATCAGGGAAAGATTGGATTAATAACGGTTTAAGAGATCCTGAAAATCCTTAAGTTTTTTGATTTGCTGGAATTCTACAGTATTTCTTATAAAATCTTTATCGGTCCATCCCAGTTGTAAAACCCTTTCCAAATGATCCATGGCTGAAGGATTTTTATTCCATGCCGCGTATTTCCGGGCTAATTGGTAGTGTGTATACGGGCTGTCAGGAGCAATTACCAAAAGCAGTTCTTCTGTATATTCCTGCTCCTTTACTCTGTTTTCGCGCAAAAAGGAGTCCATTGATTCTCCTGCCATAGCGAATAGTGAACGCTGCAACCGAAAGGCCATCAGTTGATATTCTTTTTCTTTATGCGAGCTGTATTTTTCATTCAGTTCCTGTATGGTTTTCTTCCACCATTGGAACTCATCCGGACTATGACCAAGAGACAATTCAAGAGCAAATTTCTGCTTCATTTTGTGGTTTAAAGTGTCTTCCAGTCTGGCTACGTTGTTAAGGAGAGCCTTTTCCTTTCGATAACTCTTAGCGCGCTTTATTTTTTTTAATCGCTTTTGAAGACTGTCTGTAGCGATCAGATCGGGATAATACTTTATCAACCGGTTTAATTCCCTGGCAGCGTCTACCAGTTTATCTTCCTTTTCAAAATCAATCGCCCTGCTAAGGACCTCGCTGAAATTTTCGTTTCTCTGCAGCTTATTTTCTTTTTTGATTCCTTTTCGGAAAGCTTCTTCTTCGAGCCAATTAAATGCACGGAGGATAACCTCAGGCGGCGGCCATTGGTGTTCCCCTTCAAAAACAATCAGTTCGTTAGAGATCTTAAGTGATACTAACCATTCTTTGGTTTTGTGCATTTCGCGGTAATTCATGTCCTTATTTCCAACTATCCCGAGGTAGGAAAAATGACTGTTTTTGCTTGGGAAATAAAGAGGGTACTGGGCAAAGCCAGCGCCACATGCGATAACGCCCTGAATAGCACTGCTCAATACGGCAATCGTCCCTGCCAGACGCGACCCACCCGAAAATCCGGCGGTATAAATACGATCACTATTTACATTATATTTTGCAAAAACGGTTTTAAAGAGTCGGTCTGCAATTTCCAGATTAGGGGCGTAGGGGCCATTTCTGGAATTGTTGGAAC
>JABDQK010000029.1 GCA_013042255.1 Flavobacteriaceae bacterium
TGCCGTGATTACCTCAGGGATTCCAAGGAAACCGGGAATGACGAGAGAAGAATTAATTGGGATCAACGCGGGAATTGTAAAAACGGTTGCCACTAGCCTGATTGAGCATTCGCCGAATGTAATCCTGGTTGTGGTGAGTAATCCAATGGACACTATGACTTACCTGGTACACAAGGTCACAGGTCTCCCTAAAGAACGAATCATCGGGATGGGTGGCGCTCTTGATAGTGCACGATTTAAATACAGATTGGCAGAAGCCCTCGGAGCGCCTATATCGGATGTGGATGGTATGGTGATCGGAGGACATAGCGATACAGGCATGGTGCCTTTGGCAAGACATGCGACAAGGAACAGCGTTAAAGTATCCGAATTCCTTTCCGCTGATCGATTAGCTCAGGTGGTTGAAGACACCAAAGTAGGGGGTGCCACTTTAACAAAATTATTAGGAACAAGTGCCTGGTATGCCCCGGGTGCAGCCGTTTCCGGACTGGTTCAGGCCATTGCCTGCGATCTGAAAAAGCTCTTCCCATGTTCAACCTTCCTGAACGGGGAGTACAACCTGGAGGATATCTGTATCGGAGTACCGGTGATCCTCGGGAAAAACGGGATTGAAAAGATTGTTGAAATCGAACTCGATCAGACCGAGAAAGACAAAATGCAGACAAGTGCCGAAGGTGTTAGAAAAACCAACGGTCTTTTACAGGTCTAAGCAGCAGAACAAAGAATTCAAAATAGCGTTCCCTCCCCGGGAGCGCTTTTTTTATGGCCTATCCGGTGTCTTGCGCATCTTAGGGACAGGGCTGTCTTTCGCCTATAAATCATTTAAATAAATTGTCAGTTCCTCTTGGAAATGATATATTTGCACGCTATTTACGGATACCATCAATTAATTCAAAACTCAGATGCAGAATAAAGGACTGATTAAGCTTTTTGCTTTTTTGTTCGGGATTGTAAGTATTTACCAACTTTCTTACACTTTCATTACAAGTAAACTAGAGGATGAGGCAGAAACTTTTGCCGCGGCAAAGATCCCTTCAACCGTAGACGATTATGTTGCAGAGCGTGAAGCCCTGGAAGCCAGATACCTTGATTCAATAGGGGATAATCCGGTATTGGGATTCACCTCCTACAAAGACGCCAAAAAGAAGGAGCTTAATAAAGGGCTCGACCTTAAAGGCGGAATAAATGTCACGCTGCAGATTTCTGTAAAGGATATCCTCAAAGGGTTGGCAGATAATACTAAAAACCCTGTTTTTAACAAGGCACTGGCCGATGCTGACCTTGCTTCAAAAAGCAGTGACGATACCTACCTCGACTTATTCTTTGATGCCTTTGATAACATCAAGGGTGATACCAAGCTGGCATCCCCTGATATCTTTGCAAATAAGGCCCTGAGTGATGAGATTAATTTCCAGATGACGGATGATCAGGTGAAGCCTATTATAAGGAGGAAGATAGACGAGTCGATTGTATCTGCCTTTGAAGTACTGAGGGAACGTATTGACGGGTTTGGGGTTACCCAGCCGAATATCCAACGCGAAGGTACTTCCGGAAGGATACTCGTAGAATTACCGGGAGCCAGAGATATAGCCAGAGCTCAGGACCTGCTTTCAAGTACGGCCCAGCTCGAATTCTGGGAGACCTATGAACCGGGAAATCAGAGTTTGATCAACTTCTTTATTCAGGCAAATGAAAGACTCAAAACCCTGGTAGAGGATACTTCAGAAGAACAGGTTAAAGAGGCTTCAGAGATAGATACGTTGCTCTCAGACGTGGCCCAGGACTCCCTTGACCTCACCGCAGAGCGCAACCCGCTTTTTGAGAAACTACAATTAAACGGCCCAGGCTTTGCCATAGGGGTCGCTGCAGTAAAGGATACCGCAGAAATCGGTTCCTGGCTGCGTATGCCCGAAATAAGAAGGTTACTCCCTTCAGAAGTACAATTCACTAAATTTTTATGGGAACGTCCATCACAGGATTCTGAGGTGGCTTCTCTGTTTGCCTTAAAATCGAATAGAGACGCACTCCCTCGTATTAGCGGTGATGTGGTGAGTGATGCCAGGGACCAGTTCGACCAGTTTAACCGGCCTGCTGTAGGAATGGATATGAATGTGCGCGGCGCCAAGGAATGGGAAAAACTCACCAATGAGGCCAACCTGAATAATACCGGTATTGCGATCGTTCTCGACAACAAGGTCTATACTGCACCAGGGGTATCCCAGGTGGGAGGAATTTCAGGAGGAAGTTCAGAAATCACAGGAACGTTCACCGTTAATGAAACTAAAGATATTGCCAATGTCCTGCGGGCAGGTAAGTTACCGGCTTCTGCTGAAATTATCGACTCATTTGTTGTAGGTCCGTCCTTAGGACAGGAAGCCATAGATAGTGGTTTTACCTCTTTCCTGATTGCCATGATATTTGTTTTGATCTGGATGCTGTTTTACTACGGGAAGGCAGGTATTTTTGCTGATATAGCCCTGGTGTTTAACATCGTGCTCATCTTTGGTGTACTGGCAAGCTTGGGGGCTGTACTAACCTTACCCGGAATTGCAGGTATTGTATTAACTATTGGTATGTCGGTGGATGCAAACGTACTCATCTTTGAGAGGATCAAGGAAGAACTACAGAAAGGTAAAGGCAAAGGACAGGCGATTAACGACGGATTTAATAACGCCTTGTCTTCCATTCTCGATGCCAATATCACTACAGGATTAACGGCATTGATACTGCTGGTTTTTGGATCAGGCCCGATTAAGGGATTTGCCACTACCCTGATCATCGGTATCCTTACCTCTCTTTTTACTGCCATATTTATTACCAGACTCCTTGTGGATTGGTATATCTCAGGAAAAGGGAGAACACTTACCTTCTCAACAGCTATTACTAAGAATCTGTTCACCAATATGAACATCAATTTCTTGAGTAAAAGGAAGATTGCCTATGTCATTTCAGGGATCATTGTGATCTCAGGAATCGTTTCTCTAACTACCCGTGGTTTAGATCAGGGGGTCGACTTTGTAGGAGGCCGGAACTATCAGATCCGATTTGTGGATCCTGTTAGTCCATCGGAAATAACTGCCGACCTTACCGCTGCCCTGGGAAGCGCCAGTGCCAAAACTTTTGGGGATGCCAATCAGATTATGGTTACCACCAAATACAAGGTAGACGTGCAGGGAACCGAAGTAGATGACGAGATTTTAGGAATATTGTTCACTACACTTCAAAAGTATTTTCCTGACGGAGCCTCTTATGAAGACTTCGTTCCCGGGGGAACCAACGAGGATATAGGGGTAATGAAGTACAGAAAGGTCGGACCTACCATCGCTGATGATATTAAAAAGAACGCGGTATGGGCAGTTTTTGGGTCCCTGGCTGTAGTGTTTCTTTACATTCTCTTACGATTCAGGAAATGGCAATTCTCTCTGGGTGCAGTTGCCGCTGTATTCCATGATGTACTTATCGTGTTAGGTGTCTTTTCCTTCTTTAGTCCCTTCATGCCTTTTAGCATGGAAATCGACCAGGCCTTTATTGCAGCCATTCTAACCGTAATTGGGTACTCTCTGAATGATACGGTAGTTGTATTCGACCGCATTCGGGAGATTGTAGCTGAAAAAGGCTTTAATGCAGGTATCAACATCAATGAGGCCCTGAACAGTACTTTGAGCAGGACACTTAATACCTCTTTAACTACTTTAGTGGTACTGTTGTCTATCTTTATTTTTGGAGGCGAAACCCTGAGAGGCTTTATGTTTGCCATGATCGTAGGTATCATTGTGGGTACTTATTCCTCATTATTCATAGCTACCCCCGTGATGTTCGACACTCTAAAAGAGAAAATCACGAAAAAGAAATAGTTATTACAATAAAAAAACCGCTCATCGAGCGGTTTTTTTTTAATCTTTATTTTACAACATCAGGCCATCAGCCATTTCCGGGCCTCACGTTTGTTTAAAAAGAGTTTCATTTCATAACCCAGATTAGTCATTACTGTTTCTGTAAAAGACAGGTTTTGAAATTGCTTATCTGTTTTAACCACCACTGATAATTTATAGTCGGGCTGCCAACCAAAGGTAGAAGCTGCATCCACCAGGTTGAATTTGGAATTCGTAGAATGCTGTCCTTCCAGATCGATAAAAGCTAGAATTAAATTTCTATCCTCTTGTTTACACAGCTCCGATACTTTAGACCATCGTTCTACTGCTTCCTTTAACTCCTTACCAGGTAGTAAGGTGCCCTTTATGTGAACTTCAAGGTATTTTGGAAGGACACGGTAATCTAAGGTGTAAGGCATATTTGAACGAAATTTCTTTAAAATAGTAAAATAAGAGATTACGACAAAATTTTAGCAATTGAACCCATATTTGTAGGAATCAATTCCATAATAGATGTAGGTCTCAAACCTGGTTCTCTTCTATGAGATACAAAAACGATAGCTGCAGTACTTTCTTTTCCCAATTTGTTGACCAGATGTACCACCAATTTGGCTGCCTGGTCATCGAGGTCGGCAGTGGGCTCGTCGAGAATCAACAATAACGGCTGTTTGATCATCGCCCTGGCACACATAATCAGCCTTTGTTGTCCTTTGCTCAGATCGTGAAAGTATGTGTCCTTGTGATTTTCGAGACCCAGCAACCTGAGCCAGTCTCTGGCCAGACTTTTTTGTTGTTCTGTGGGGCGGGTGTAGAGTCCGATAGAATCTACCAGGCCGGAAATCAGCATATTTTCCAGGCTGTGGTATCCTTTAAAACTGTCAGTGAGGGCAGGGGTGATGTAGCCAATATGCTTTTTAATATCCCAGACACTTTCTCCGCTCCCTTTTTTCTGACCGAAAAGCATAATGTCTTGTCCGTATGCCTTAGGGCTGTCACCTGTGATTAAAGACAGTAAAGTGGTCTTTCCACTGCCATTTACACCCCTTAATTCCCAAAAATCTCCCTTAGATATCTTCCATGATACATTCTTGAGTACGGCCTTGTCCTGAAAAGCAACGGAGACATTTTTTAATTCTACCAAATTCTCTTGTTGATAAGAATTGCTTTCGGGGGATTCAGGCAGATCATATTGAAAAAATTCATTCTCCTCTGAACTGGTTCCCGAGTGTATCGGAATTTCACCTGTCCATTGAAGTTCCTGGTCTTGCCATAATGCATAGCTGCTAATTTCAGGCAGCAAATCATCTTTACGACTCAGTATCTGGATAAGACTGGTTGTTTGGGATAAGTCATTTATCTTCTTCAATAACTCCGCTCGTGCAGTCTGATCGAGGTTTTCGAAAGGGTTATCAAGGATAAGGTAATCAGGCTTTTCGGATAATATATGAGTAAAAAGCGCTTTTTTACGTTCTCCACTCGACATGGACCGAAGGCTTTGGGTGTGATTTCTGGTAAGTACCTTACGATCGTGTCTGCGCTCCTCATCCATCCATTTCTGAATTTCAGCAGTGGAGAAGAGTGCTCCTTTCTTGTTCTCTAATGACTTGAAACCTTCCGGCAGTGGTCCGTTGAGCAACTTATCCAGCAAGCTGGTTATCGGGGTTGAATTCTCTGTAAAAATTGCCCAATGGAGCATGGTTGACCTTATTTTCAGTTTTGCGAATTATGATAATTAATGAATGCAAATATAGGTCATGAGGAAAAAGGGAGCTTTTTAAGTTGTGTTATTCGCTGCTGATCTTCACCAATTTTACACTTTAAAAGCTCAGTCTGAATACGGCATTAGGTGTAATACCCAGGGAGTTTTGTGAAAAGGCATTGGCTTCACCAAGGCCATTAGGTCGGTAAAATCTGCTAACTGTATTTTCCCGATTTAGCAGATTCCACACTGAAAACCCTATCTGGGCTTTCGTCCCGGAACCTGGGGTAAAGGCATATAAAGCGGATAAATCGACACGCATATAATCCTGAAAACGATCTGAATTACTGGCTTGAAAATTCACAGTATTGTTTACTACAGGAGTAGCTTCATCAGGTTGAGTTGTGGGTTTGCCTGTGCGCCAGTTCCAACCCGCAGCCAGACGCAAATGATCATTTTGATAGGTTAGGCCGAAGGTCAGGGTATGGGTGATATCGTAATTACTGGGAAAAACTCTTTCGGGCAGCTCCGTAAAATTATACTCGGCGTCCAGATAGGAATAGCTCAGCCATGTATTTATGTCCTTAAATTGTTTGCGAACTAATACATCCATTCCCGTAGCGGTATAGCTTCCCTGGGCTTTGGTGAATTCATACTGATTCTGAAATCCCTGACTTTGGGCCGTAATTCCATCCACTTCTTTATAAAAGCCCACGATGTTCGTCAACCAGCCTGATCTGTTAAAACTCAGACCCACAGATGCCTGGTTACTTGTTATGACGGGAATTTCAACTTCATCAGACAACTGCCAGCGCCGTTTTTCAATACCTAAAAAATCATTTTGAAAATTGATTACCTGAGAGGTATACTGATTTTTAGACTCGCCCAGGAGTTCAATGTTAAACCATTTTGCAAAGCGATGATTAATACTCAGTCTTGGCTCATATAATTTGCGATCAAATTTGTCCAGGTAATTAAATCGAAGTCCAAGACGTGCACTGGTAGTTCTGTTCTCGGAAAAAAGCCCAAGGGAGGTGAAACCACTGTGCACACGGAGGACATTTCCCTCCAGCCTTCTGAAAACCGGATCGTCAATATCGTCAAGATTGGTTACTTTGGTCTCAGTGAATTGATACCCTGATATCCAGTGCAGTCGGCTGGTCAGGAGGATAGTTGTATTGATTC
>JABDQK010000235.1 GCA_013042255.1 Flavobacteriaceae bacterium
ATAACTGGCAGAAAGAGAATTAGTGTTACTACTATGCTAACAAAAGTGTTGAGCAGGCTGGCCTTGAATACGAAAAAGGCAATAACAAAGGCTGCAACGGCAAAGGCAATACCTACAGCATAACTCACATACATAGCACCATAAAAGAACGAAGGCTCTATTTTGTACTTTGTGTTGCAGTGGGAACATCGTTCATTCATCTTAAAAAGAGATCCCGGAACATAAGGATTCTGTACCTTGTACATGCTTTCCATATGGCATTTTGGGCAACTTCCTGTTAAAATGCTGTAGAGTTTGCTTCCTTTTTTAAACATTTGCAAAACTTTTGGCAAAGATACTTTTTTGCTTAACTATACCTTGTAAACCGAGTTACAATCATGTTAAATGTCCATAATCTTTCCGTTTCATTTTCAGGTGAAATTCTCTTCGAGGAAATTTCGTTCCGTCTGAATCCGGGTGACCGCGTTGGACTGATCGGTAAAAACGGGGCAGGAAAATCTACCTTGCTAAAATTGCTGGCCAAAGATGTAGCTCCTGATACCGGGACGTTAGCTTCCGACAAGGAACTACGCATTGGATTCCTAAGGCAGGATATTGAGTTTGAGGAGGGGCAGACCGTACTTGAAGAAGCCTATAAGGCATTTAAAGAACTTCAGGAAGTAGAAGGCCGCCTGGAGAAGATCAATGAACAGCTCGCCGAACGAACCGATTATGAAAGCGAGGGATACCATCAATTGATGGTAGATCTCAATGATTTTACCCATCGATACGAGATCCTGGGGGGAAATAACTACCAGGGCGAAACAGAGAAAATCCTTTTGGGCCTCGGTTTTAAAAGGGAAGATTTTGATAAAAAGACCAATACTTTTTCGGGAGGATGGAGAATGCGTATTGAACTGGCTAAGTTGTTACTCCAGAGCAATGATGTACTCTTATTAGATGAGCCTACCAACCACCTCGATATTGAATCGATTATCTGGCTCGAACAATTCCTCACCAGTTTCCCCGGGGCAGTTGTGATAGTATCCCACGATAAGATGTTCCTGGATAATGTTACCAACCGCACTATAGAGATCTCCCTGGGCCGTATATACGACTACAATAAACCCTATTCTAAATTCCTCGTTCTGCGAGAAGAAATCAGGGAGCAACAGATCAATGCACAGAAAAATCAGGAGCGGGAGATTCAACAGGCAGAACGACTCATAGAAAAGTTTCGTGCCAAAGCCTCTAAAGCTTCCATGGCCCAATCGCTGATTAAAAAATTAGACCGAATGGACCGCATTGAAGTGGATCAAACGGATAAAAGTGTTTTAAAACTGCGTTTTCCGGTATCTGTGACCCCAGGGAAGGTAGTAGCAGAAATGAATGGCATCACCAAGCATTACGGTCCCAAAGAAGTTTTGAATAATATCAATTTACTTTTAGAACGCGACAGTAAAACGGCTTTTGTAGGACAAAATGGACAGGGGAAAACTACCCTGGCCAAAATTCTGGTGGAGGAGATCGATTACGAGGGGGAACTTAAATTGGGGCACAATGTACAGATCGGTTACTTCGCCCAGAATCAGGCAGAATACCTCGATGGTGAGAAAACTGTTCTCGACACCATGATTGATGCTGCCAATGAGACCAATAGGAGTAAGGTTCGAGATATTTTAGGCTCTTTCCTCTTTAGCGGGGATGAGGTGGAAAAATTCGTAAAAGTGCTTTCCGGAGGTGAACGAAACAGACTGGCCCTTGCAAAATTGTTGTTGCAACCTTTTAATGTCCTCGTGATGGACGAACCGACCAACCATCTGGATATTGCGTCTAAAAGTGTACTAAAACAGGCTTTGATCAACTTTCAGGGGACACTCGTCGTCGTTTCACATGACAGGGACTTTCTACAGGGTCTAACCAATAAGGTCTACGAATTTAAAGACAGGAAAATAAAGGAGTATCTCGGAGATATCAATTACTTCCTTGAGGAACGGAAAGCAAATGACTTCAGGGCAATTGAAAAGAAATCGGAGCAGGAAACAAAAAAGAAAACCGAAAGTAAGTCCCCGAATCAATACCATGATCAGAAAAAATTAAAAGGTCTAAAAAATAAACTGAGTCAGGTAGAAAGTAAGATCAGTAGCCTGGAAAAGGAAATTTCCGAGATTGATCATGAACTTATTATGAATTATGACCAGACTATTGCTCAGCCAAATTTTTTCGATAAATATCAAAAAAAGAAGAAACAACTCGAATCGCTGATGCAGCAATGGGAAGATCTTACCCTTCAGCTCGAAAAATAAGCGGCAAAGGCATTGTAATACAAATTTTATTTCACAACAAAATTTCAGGTTTTCACAACAAAATAGGACCGTTTGTCGGAAAAATAAGTAGGTAATCTCTACATTGAACTATATTTGTAAGGTAATTCCTAATTCTTGTATCAGATTTGTTGTAAGTCGACTGCTGAATACTGAAAAGAAATTTGAAATGAAAAAAACACTTCTCCTTTCTCTGTTGATGTTTTGCTCAGCCCTCTTTGTTACTGCCAAGGTATCTAAAGGGGAAATGGAGGCGCTTACAGACCTTTACGAAAGCACTAATGGAAAGGAATGGGTAAGGACATGGGATTTCTCCACTCCGGTACAAACATGGTATGGGGTAAAGGTGGAAGGTGATCATATCGTTGAGATCAACCTCTTCAGAAATAATTTAAAAGGTACACTGCCTGTATCCATGGATAAGTTGTCTCACCTCAAGGTTCTCAATCTGGCATTTAATGGTTTGACGGGCGAATTACCTGAAAGTATTACCCGGATGGAAAAGCTGGAGGTCCTCAAAATAGAGATGAACAGATTTAAAGGTGAATTACCAGAAACTCTCGGTAATTTAAGTCAGTTGAAAGAATTGACGGCCTTTAATAATTTCTTTACCGGAAGTATTCCTTCAAGCATGGGGCAGCTCACCCGTTTGAGAGTTCTCAATCTTTCAAGTAATAGTCTCAGGGGAGCAATACCAGAAGAACTGGGTAAATTGACTAATTTGGAAAGCCTCGGACTATTTGAAAATACACTTGAAGGATCTATTCCAAGACAATTCGGGCAATTAGTGGAACTCAAAGAGCTCATCCTTGCCAATAATCAATTAGATGGAGCAATTCCTTCAGAATTTAGTCAGTTGGCCAGTCTGGAGATCCTGCAGATACAGAATAACAAATTCAATTCTCTCAAAAACCTGGAAGGAATGAATACTAAGCAATTCCTGGTTTTTGACTATGACAAAGAAGAAGCCAAGTTGAACTTTAAGGAAATCGACTTTAAGAAAACCCGCGTTGCGGATACCAAATTTGAAGACGAAGATGATCCTGATCATGAATAGTCAATTTTAAGTTGGTTAGCTATAATTATGGGATGTGAAAACATCCCTTTTTTTTGTTTTAATACCTAAGAAGTCCTTAAAATATTATGATTTATTTAACTATGGTTGCATATGCAACTAATGGATAATTATCTAGTTTTGGCCCATGCAAGAAATTGACTTGGAAATAGATTTGGAAAAGTCGCTTGGCCCCTGGTTAGGCAAAACCATAAAAATTACGGATTACTATTTGCACGAAGCTTTTCATCAGAATGGTTTGGACATAAGTAAAGAACAGATGATTGTTCTTGGGAAATTGAATAAAAATGATGGACTTAACCAAAATGAAATTGCCGATCTAATCTGGAGAGATAAATCTTCAATAGCCAGGTTATTGGCGAAGATGGAAAGAAAGGGGTATATAATTAAAAGACAGCACGAACAGGACAGGCGTGTTAACCTGGTTTACCTCACAGAAAGCGGAAGGGAAATTTTCCGGAAAACCAGACCGATCATACAAAAAGCAATAAACATCCTGGAGATGGATCTCAGCAAATCAGAAATCAATCGCATGATTGAAATTTTAAAACGGATCCAGGATAATTTTACAAGAGAATTAAAATCACTTTAAGAATCCACCAATGAGAAAGATAATATTATCGATACTAGGAATCCTGATTATAGTGTTGGGGATTTTTTTATCCAACAGCATAGTTGAAAGTAAAACCAGGCCAAAACCAAAAGTGGAAAAGGCTGTAAAGACGGTTTTTACTCAAACCGTAAATAACGGGACAGTAGATATCATTGTTCCCGCGAATGGCAACCTTACCGCGAAACAAAGAGTAGAGCTCTACGCGGAGGTGCAGGGGGTATTCAGAAAAGGAAATAAGCTATTTAAGGCTGGTCAGACATACAGGGCCGGAGAAACTATCATTCGAATAGATGCCTCCGAATATTATGCCAGTGTGCAGTCTGCCAAAAGCAACTTATACAATCTGATCACCTCTATAATGCCTGATCTTCGATTGGATTACCCCGAGTTTTATCCTAAATGGCAAGCCTATCTTTCAGACTTCGATCTTGATAAGACTACGCCACCATTCCCGGAAATGACCTCTGAAAATGAGAAGTTCTTTATATCCGGACGTGGTATTTTAACTACCTATTTCAATGTTAAAAATCTGGAGCAAAGGTTGAATAAGTATACTATAAGAGCTCCTTTTAGTGGCATTCTGACAGAAGCACTGGTTACTGAAGGAACTCTGGTTAGATCAGGACAAAAACTAGGTGAGTTTATCAATACGGATGTATACGAGTTAGAAGTTGCAGTAAGCAAGACCTATAGCGACCTTTTAAAAGTAGGGGAGGTTGTAAATCTGGTCAATCTTGACGGAA
>JABDQK010000238.1 GCA_013042255.1 Flavobacteriaceae bacterium
CGTTGGAAGGGACTCACCATTTTACCGGCAAAACTCAGGTCGAGGTACCACCGTACTTCCCCCTGGTCATCAAAAATTAGCGGACCTGAACTGAATTTTCCCCTGTTGGCAAAATGCAAATCGCAGCCGTGCATCCCGGAAGTCATTTTGGTGCGATCCATTGTGTTAATCACGATTTGCGGAATTCTGGTAGGGAGTTTGCCTGTTTTGATCTCCAGGGTGTCGTGGATCACTCCTCCCTCATACTCCAGTTTTACGGCTACCTGGTTGTTCTTATCAGGGTACAGACCTAATACAGGTATTTCAGAATTCGTGAACTCTTCATCAAATTGCTGTTCCCATGGAATATCTCCCAGAACTTTCACACTTGCTTTTACCGGCTGTTCAGCTTCAATCTTTAAAACTGCAGTCAGCGGAGCAATGTTATTAGGATTTAAAACGGGTTCTACAGAATAATCAAATCCCGAACTACAACTGCTCAGGATCGAGAAGCCAAGGAAGGAAATAAAGATTGATGAAAATGTTCTTTTTGGTGTCATCTTTAAAAGCATGCCCAAAAATAGAATTTTGAGATGATATTCTCTGGTTACCTTAAAAAAAATCCCGGACAGAAAGATGCCCGGGACTTTGAATTAGAATATTTATTATTTAGAATTCCAGGTCAACCACAAGATCAAATTCATCGTAGATGGTTTTGTCTCCCAGATTGTCGAAGAAACTACCTGATCCGTAACGTACGTCGTATTCAGCTCTGTCAATCTTAGCCGTAGCAGTGGCTTTGCTTCCGTAAACTGATACATCAAATGTGATCGGCTTGGTAATACCTTTTATGGTTAGGTCACCGGTAACTTCATAAGAATTTTTTCCCACCGCTTTCACTTCGGTAAATACCAGTGATGAGGATGGATGATTCTCAACACTGAAAAAATCATCTGATTTCAGGTGACCTTCCAGTTTAGCTTTGGATCCGCCTTCCAGATCTGTAGAGATTAAAGAGGTCATGTCTACGGTAAAATTTCCACCTACCAGTACATCGCCGTCAAAAGACAGCTGTCCTTCTTTAAGCTGAACGATCCCGGTATGCGACCCTGTTACTTTATAGGCTTTCCACATAACCGAGCTCTCTTCGGTTTTTACTGTTTTGGTGATGACATTTGACGGTTCGGTAGCTGCAGAGGCAAAACCTCCGAATACAAGAGCCATGGTAATACTGAGAATTGTTTTTTTCATGTTACTAAGTTTTAAATTGAATTGTTTTTAAATAATTATATATGTGTAAATAAACTTTCTTTAGGTCTGCGCACCTTTTTTAAGTGCTGGGTTTCGTCCTGTTCTGAACGATATCCCAGGGCAACAACCACGGAGGTTGTTAGGTCTTGTTCATCCAGGTTCAGAATGCGGTCGTAAGCCTCTGCTTCAAATCCTTCCAGAGGGCAGGCATCAATATGCATTGCCCCTGCAGCCGAAAGCAGATTGCCCAGGGCCAGATAGGTTTGCTTGGCGGTCCAGTTTTGTTTGTCCTCTTCTGACAGGTTTACCAGTTTAGACTTCATAAATTCCCCGTAAGCTTTTAATCCTTCTGCGGGAATTTCACGAACATCGCTTACTTCTTTCAGGTAGCTGTCAATCAGTTCAGGACCAAAAGTTTTAATATTGGCAAAGACAAATAAATGGGAAGCATCTGTGATTTGCGATTGTCCCCAAGAAACTTCTCGTAAAGAGCTTCTTATTTCAGCATCAGTGATTACAAATACATGATATGGCTGAAGACCAAAGGAGGAGGCACTCAAACGAGTGGCTTCGAGCAATAGTTCGAGATCTCTGGCCGAAATCTTTTTTTTGTTGTCGAATTTCTTTGTGGCATACCGCCATTTCAAACTTTCTAAATATGAATTCATAGCAATTTTTAAAATTTATCTAAGAGGGTATTGAGTTGAATTAGTTCTTTTTCATTCAGGGCTGATACAAGAGAATCTTCAGTCTGCTTTATTATTTCATCCATTTCCCTGAGAAGGACGAGACCTTTATTAGTGATCGTTATTTCGACTTTCCTTCGGTTGGCCTCACAAACGGAGCGGTCTACAAGTCCCTTGAGCAGGAGTTTGTCTACCAATCTTGTTGTATTACTCATTTTAGTTACCATACGCTCATTGAGGGTAGAGAGATTCGCGGGCTTGTCGCCCTGACCTCTTAATATCCTCAGAACGTTGAATTGCTGTAATGATACTCCAAAGGGCTTGAGGGCATGGGTAATGGTTTCAACTACCTTGTTGTTAACCAGCATCAGGTGTATCAGCGTTCTGCTCGTAAGCGGAATCTTTTTCTTCGTTTTGATGATAGCCTCAACATTCATGTAACTACAACTATTGTATATACAAATGTATATGTTTATTTTGAATTATAAAGAAATTGAATAATAAAAATCTGTTAAATTATCTGGTAACATTATTCAATGCCTTAACTGCATGCAAGTCGAATCAACAAATCCTTTTTATCTAGGGAAGTATTGTTATTTTTGCAATTCAAAATAGAAACCATGGCAGATCTTACCCAGGAAGAATGGAACAAGAAGTTAAGTGAAGACTCCAATGCAGTAATTCTGGATGTGCGTACTCCGGAAGAAATTGAAGAGGGAATTATCAAAGATGCGATGCACATAGATATCTATACAGGGCAGGCGTTCGTTGATGAATTGCAGAAACTCGACAAAAGTAAAAACTACTATGTGTACTGCCGTTCAGGGAATAGGAGTGGGCAGGCTTGTGCCATCATGAACAGTCTGGGTTTTGACAATGCCTACAACCTGCAGGGTGGTGTCCTCGAATGGGAGGGCGACTTGTCCTGATTTGCCTTCTTTCCTTTTCTGAATCCTGATTGCAGGCTGCGATCTTACATTTACGGATGCATGAGATCGTTCTGCACCGTATTTGGGAATCTCAGAATTTCCCCATCAATGCTCTTATCACCACCAGGGGACAAAGAATACATGTAGTTTCGGCCGGAGAACCAAATTCTCTTTCGGGCCCCGATTTTCACCATTCGAAAATAAGAATTGGTGACAGCGAATGGAGTGGTCATGTGGAATTGCACATAAAGGCTTCAGACTGGTACTTGCATGGACATCACAGAGACGAGGCTTATAATACTGTGATTCTTCACGTTGTTTGGGAAGCTGATACCGAAGTCCTCCGAAAGGATGGTACCGTGATTCCCACCTTGTCACTTTCTGAGCTTGTTTCGCAAAAAGTGTTGAACAGGGTTCGGAAATCCACTGTCCGAAACCCATCTAAGGAACTAGCTTGTAAAGGATTACTTTCCGGCCTTCCTGATGATATACTGAGTTCATGGAGGGAAGAGCTGTTCTGGCATCGCCTGGAGGTGAAATGCTCTCAAATAGAACTTTGGCTACACGAATCGGATAACGATTGGGAATACGTTTTGTTTAAGGCGTTGTTAAAGGGCTTTGGTCTTAATCTCAACGGACAGGCATTTCTCAGCCTGGAACGTGCACTTCCATTTTCCGTATTTCGAAAATTAACACCGGATCCGCTCGCTCTGGAGAGTGTACTCTTCGGACTCAGTGGGTTGCTGGAGGAAGATAAATGCGACAGTTCATATTTTTCCTCTCTGAAAAGGGAATATTTGTTCTTAAAAACAAAATATAATCTGATTGCTGATGCCTGCCAGCATCCTGAATTCTTTTCGCTTAGGCCCCACAACTTTCCAACGATCAGGCTATCACAATTTGCCCAGTTATATCACAAGAGGCCCAATCTCCTCGATAAGATCAGAAAAGCAGAATCACTATCAGCGTTAAAAAACCTGCTTCATGCCCAGGCCAGTCCGTATTGGAACTCTCACTATACGTTTGGAAGAAAAGGCACTTATAGCCTTAAGGAACTTAGCGATTCTTTTAGGGATATACTCCTATTAAATGCTGTTTTTCCTGTACTAATATGTTACGGTGCATCTTTAGGGAAAGCAGTGCACCTCAGAATAAAACAATGGGCAGAGGAGATGAAAGCAGAACAGAACAAAGTGATCCGAATATTTAAAAAAGAAGGTATCCTATCAAGAAATACTCTGGAATCCCAGGCGATAATCCACCTCTATCAAAACTTCTGCAGAAAAAATAAATGTCTACAATGCCACTGGGGCAGTTATTTATTGTATGGAAAATAGTAATTTTAAGGCATGAATTTGTTTTATCGCCTGCTATACTTTTTTCAAAAACGGGGGTTTGAGGTTTCAA
>JABDQK010000246.1 GCA_013042255.1 Flavobacteriaceae bacterium
TTTGATCCAGGGCCTGACTTATATAGGCCGTCAATGCAGTTTCTGAGTTGATTTCTGAAGGGGAATACCTTGTAAGGCCGGGTTCCATGGCAATATGCAGCAGCTGTTTACAATGGCTGAGGGATAAGGGGATGAGTTTTACCCGACTATCTTCGAGGCTGATCTTTTCGAGTTTCACGGTAAACTGTTGATGATTTCTTTTTTTACTTCATGTCCCCCGTCGAAAAACTCTATGGCGGCCTTTCCTTTAAAGAGATTAGCAATTTTCTTTTTTTCTATTTCCCAACGCTCAGGAGTAATATACTCATCCTTGTTGCCTACAATAATCTTTACCTTGGTGTTTTGCTCGAGATGTAAGAGATCTTTTGGCCCGAGTTCATTTGGAATTCCCCCGGCATACAAGATCAAATGCTCACAAGAAATTTTTCTGCTCACTACCCATCGCGTAGCAATAGAGACGCCCTGAGAGTATCCAAAAACTACCAGTTTAATATTGTTTGGCAGTGATTCTCTTACCATCACAGCGTCAATGAAAGCCATAAGGTTGGAGATCTCAACGGTCGTATTTTCCTTGGTAAGCCAACTGGCCCCAACGTGTTTGTATTGCCCGTTGAGGTAGTATTTTGAAGGAGCCTGGGGAGCAATCAGGTAATGCAAATCGGGATCCATGCCATCGAAATACTTCAGGAAGTATCTGCTCAGGTAACCAATCCCGTGGAAAACTACCCAGACATATTCTGTTTCTGGCGTAATCTTGTTTAAGGTGGAATAGGTTTTTACAGTAGTAAAGGAGACTTCTTTTTGCGATAAATCCATCCCTAAATTTACATAAAAGAAAATATGGTCTATTCAATTATAACAATACCTTTTTTTCCTGTCAAATGATTTTAACGAGGAAAGCGCAAGAATAACTCCTTGCGCTTTCCCAACTTACAACAGTTCATCATCTCACTGCATTGATTGATGCTTAATTCTGGGCTAATTGATAGACCTCATTGATATCTACTTTCAGATTTCGTTTGAGGCCATCTTTTACCAACTGAACTTTAGCTATTTTAGAGACATCTTTATTGTCGTAGTAAGAGACGACATAGATGTCTTTATGGATCTTCCATCCGGGATTTTTTTCATAGATATATTCCCTAATGGCAAGCGGCAATGCAATATCCTTAAAGCGTTCGTACGACTGTATGATTTTACCCTCTTCGTCATAAGTTGCTATAATTGATCCATTAGGTTGCTCAAAGAATACTTCGTATGCTTCAAATTGACCATTGTAAATTTCCAGTTCCGTAACATCAAATAAGGCTGCTTTTTGTTCTAATTTCTGAACCGATCGCGGCATATTTTTGTCAATTACGGTATACATATAGTCCAGGTTTATTGGACTTACTGTTACGCCTTCCAATTCAATGGCTCGCTCTTCTTCTTGTGCAAAACCAATACTGATCGCACAAATTAACATTAGACTGAGAACTGTTTTTTTCATGATGAATGTTTTAAATGATTATTATTAAGCAGTGACGTCAATCAACAGAGACTGACATGATGATGCGAATTAAGCCATGCACTTATTTTGATGTGCTGCATGGGTGGGAGAAAAAGTGGTGCTGAATGTATACCTCTTTTCTCTAGATCTCGATTTTCAGGTTTTTACGCTGTCCGTCTTTCCTTAGTTGTATTTTGCAAACTTTCTTAACCTCTTTGTTGCAATAATAAGATACCAGATACATATCTGAGTGGATGGTCCATCCCGGATTTTCTAAATGAATCTTTTTCCTGATGAATTCAGGCAGGGTGATATCTTTAAATCGCTCTGAAGTTTGTATGATCTTGCCGTGTTGATCATAAGTGGCGATGATAGTACCATTGTTTTGTGAGAAGATGACCTCGTAGGCTTCGAAATTCCCGTCATAAACAGGGTTTTCTAGAATATTGTACCTCGCAGCTTTATTCTCAAGCTTGGTGACAGCTTCCGGCATCCTTTCGTCCACAACAGAATGGACATATGAAATATTTAAAGGTCTTACCGTGATTAATTTTAGATCTACTGTACTGGGAGCTCTATACAGTTCCTGGGAAAATGCGTTGCTGCACAAAAGTGCAGCAACGACGCTGATAAATAGTGTTCTCATGATGGATTAGTTTTTTGATTGACATGATGATGAATATTATAACCTTTGATTAGTGTTAAGGTACTAAGTGTTTACCTTAGCTGAGTGTGCCCTGGGTAACAGTTTTAGAAAATTTTATGAAAAGAGTGATTGAATCAAAGGTCGTCAAATTCATTCTTTAGATCCGGGACGGAGGTAATCTTCATATAGCTTCTCCCTACTTCCAAAATACCCCTCTCTCTGAAATTGTTGATGTGCCGGTTAACCACTGACCTTGTCGTCCCAATTAGTGCACCTATTTCATCATGAGAAAGATCATTGATATGATAGACCACACCTGTATCCCGGTTCATGTTTTGATAAAGAAGCTTAGCGAGTCTGGTTGGGATATCTTCCATCACAATATCAGTGACCGAATTCTCCAGGTTTTGGATTTTAAAGGCCATATACCCCATCAGAGATAAACTGAAGTTATGATTTTTCATCAACCATATTTTCATTTCAGGTAGAGGTATTGACAACAGCTCTGTTTTGTCGAGGGTTTCGTAATAGACCTTTCGTTTTAATCCACCAAAAAGGGACATCACGCTAAAAACATCATTAGACGTTAACAGGGTTAGTGTAAGCTGGCGGTCACTCTTGATGTCAAAAACATAGACCTTTATTTTGCCCCTGATAATAATATAAAAATGATGTGAGACGTCTCGGGTATCTAGTACACAGGTTCGGTGATCACAAGTGCGAGTGTTCGTCAATTGTAGTAATTCTTGAATAGAAGAAGGGGGAACTTCCTTGAACAAAGGATTTTTTATCAAGGTTTCAAAGTAATACCTGTACTTTTCTAATTCAATATTCACAATAACAAAATTGTGATTACCATAGAACAAGATTTCATGTGGGGTTTGAACTTTTAGTACAAAGA
>JABDQK010000248.1 GCA_013042255.1 Flavobacteriaceae bacterium
GGTCTGAAATGACCCATCGGCAATGGAGACGTAGGCCCGAACATTTTTTGGGGTATCATAGGCTATAACATAGGCGGGAAGGGGTTTACCCCTGTATTCGTGATGGCTGCCGGCTTCCTCAAGTAGCTCAATACTCTTGACTTCCAATTCTGGCAACATATAATTTCCTGCTATCTGCAAAGCCTCCTCCTGTGTTACCTTTCCCTTTTTATCCCCTGTTTCCGCATCCACCAAATAGGAATCGTTGATCCAGTAATAAGGCCTGCCCCCTATTTCCCTCAATTCGAGGGAAGAGACTCCTTTAATGTCGCCTGAAGAAACCGGATTTACCAGCTGGTCAAAAGCCATGGGAGTGTGATTCTCCTTCCGGAAATGATCCCCGTGTATCTCGTCGATATCTGTCCAGCTAAAATAAATCCCACTCACGGTCCACATAAGGAACTGAATCCCCAGAAGTAGTCCCAGGTATCGATGTAACTTCCTGAATTTTCGTGTTGTTTTTCTTTTCACCATCTTCTCAGTCTATTTTGGCGGTCCGCAGACGGAGCGCATTGGCTATCACCGATACAGAACTAAAACTCATAGCGGCAGCAGCGATCATCGGGGATAAAAGTATACCAAAAAACGGGAATAGTACTCCGGCAGCCACAGGTACCCCGATGGTATTATACACCATGGCAAAAAACAGGTTTTGTTTGATGTTTTTCATCACTGTCCGACTTAAATTTTTGGCCCTGGCGATTCCCTGAAGATCACCTTTTACCAAAGTAATGGCTGCGCTCTCAATAGCCACGTCGGTACCGGTTCCCATGGCAATACCCACATCGCTTTTGGCCAGTGCCGGGGCATCATTGATCCCATCGCCTGCCATAGCCACCACTTTTCCTTCTTGTTGTAGTTTTTCAACTTCCCGCAGTTTATCTTCTGGGAGCATGCCGGCTTTAAAATCGGCTAGTTCGAGTACATCGGCCACCGCTCTGGCAGTTGCCTGATTATCTCCGGTAAGCATAATCACATCTACTCCCTGCCGTTGCAAGGATTTAATTGCCTCCTTACTGCTCGACTTAATCTTATCTCCTATGACCACAAAGCCAACGACCTCAGAATTAATCGATAAAAAAGAAACTGTCTTACCCTGATTTTGAAAGCTACCGGACTTGTCCCTAACTGCGGGAGTAATTTTACTGCCAGACATTTCCATCATTTTCTCATTGCCCAGGGCAAGTTCTTTCTTTTCTACTTTTCCTTCAACCCCTTTCCCGGTAACAGCATTAAATCCGTCTACATTTAGAAATTCCACACCTTTCTCTTTACCAAAAGACACTGTGGCCTCTGCTAAAGGATGCTCACTTAATTTATTCAAAGAAACTATGTATTGCATAATATCCTGCTCAGAAAATAAAGAACTGGTGGCATTAAAAGATTCTACCGAAGGCTTACCTTCCGTAATAGTCCCGGTTTTATCAACGATAAGAGTATTTACCTTGTTCATTTTCTCCAGGGCTTCAGCATTCTTGATCAGAATGCCGTTCTGTGCGCCTTTACCAACCCCCACCATAACCGACATAGGAGTAGCCAGGCCCAGGGCACAGGGACAGGCGATAATAAGGACCGCGATTGCATTTATCAGGGCATAAACCTGAGCGGGTTCAGGACCCCAAACGGCCCATACCACATATGTAATTATCGAAATTAATACTACAATCGGCACAAAATATCCGGATACCCTGTCGGCCAGATTTTGGATCGGAGCCTTACTCCTGCTCGCTTCATTTACCATTTGTATGATTTGGGACAGAAGGGTATCTGAACCAATTTTTTCAGCCTTCATCAGAAAAGACTGATTCCCGTTGATGGTCCCACTTGTCACCTTCTCACCTGCGCTTTTACTAACAGGAATAGGCTCCCCGGTTATCATCGATTCGTCAATAGAGGTTTCTCCTTCAGTAACAACACCGTCAACCGGAATCTTCCCACCTGGTTTCACTCTCAGGATATCGCCTAATTGAATTTTATCTATGGCTACTTCCTCTTCTTTACCATCTTTAACTCGAATTGCTTTATTGGGTGCCAGTTTCAGCAATTCCTTTACGGCAGAGTTCGTTTTACTATGTGCCCTGGCTTCCAGTACCTGCCCCAATAAAACCAGGGTCAGAATAACAGTGGCAGCCTCAAAATACACATGAACACTTCCGTTCTCAGCCTTAAACTGGGAGGGGAAAAAATCAGGAAAAAACAGGCCGAACACGCTAAACAACCATGCAACCCCCGCACCAATACCAATGAGGGTAAACATATTGAGGTTCATAGTCTTTATACTCCGGTATGCGCGTTCAAAAAACATCCATGTAGTATAAAAAACCACCGGCAGCGATAGCGCAAACTGAACCCAGTTCCAGCTTTTCTGTGAAAGGATACTATACAGGGGGTTGTTTTCAATCATTTCTGACATCGCAATCAGAAAAATTGGCAGCGTAAATAAAACGGAGAGCCAGAATTTCCCCAGCAAGGCCTTATATGATTTTTCCTCCGCAGACAGATCGGGTTCTACAGCTACCAGTTCCATCCCACAGATAGGACAGCTTCCGGGTTCATCACGCACGACCTCAGGATGCATCGGACAGGTATATGTAGTTCCGGAAGTGGTCGATATACTCTGTTCCTCCACCAGGGCCATCCCACATACAGGGCAATCCCCGGGCCCATCATAGGTTTTATCCCCCTCACAATGCATGGGGCAGTAGAAAGTACCTGTTCCTTTACCCTGAGGGCTTTTTTCTTCTTTCGCTGCTGGGGCAGCTGTTTTGTGTTTATGAATACTGTATCGGCCGCCATCTTCTTCCAGGGCATGTTGAAGTTTTTCGAACGGCACATGGGCCTCCATTTCCAAGGTGGCAGTAGCTTTTTCCAGATGCACATCTGCCTTTTCTACTCCTTCAACCTTTGAGAGTATCTCCTCCACATGTTTCCTGCAACCATTGCAGGTCATTCCCTGTACGTGATAGGTGTGTTTCATTTCTTACTCGGTAAAAGTTTCTGTGATCTTACCACAGTTAAGCATTTTAGATCCAAAATAAGGATTCCTGATCACAGATTCTGCGGATAACCAGGACGCGCCATCATTGTTAAATGCCATCGGACAATACTGTTTGTATATTGCTCCACCCGCCAGCTGGTCCTTTATAACCGGCTCAAGGAGTGTAGTAAGCTCCGAAAAAAGTAGGCGCTGCGATTCCAATTCATCAGAAGCACCGATCAATATAACAACCTCATTAATTTTTCCGTAATCTCCTCCCTCAATAGAATCAAATTCCATGGCCGCTTTTGAGGCTTTTTCAGCATCAGATTCGATCAATGCATTCCGCAGTTGGATATACCTATCGAAAATATCCCCGGCCTCGGCACTGTTGAAAGTGATTTTTGAATCCTTCCTTGCCATTGTCTTTACACTTACCTGATCATTGCTATTTTCAACATTTGATGTTTTATTTTCTTTACATGAAAATACAAGCACTGTAAGAACAAAGGCGAAAATATTAGTTTTCTTTAGTGTTTTCATATCGATTAATGATAAAATAATTAGACTTAAAATATTTGTTGACGTTTATTAGATTATTTTTCATTCTTACAATTCTCCTCTGACGCTCCCACAAGTGAGCATGGCCTCTCCGTAATAAGGGTTTCTTATCTCCTTTGAAGAACTGAGCCAGTCTGCACCCTTGTTACTATTAGCCATTGGGCAATGAAGTATATATAGAGCTTCTGAATTGGCATTAAATACCCTTTCGATGTATATCATATGGATTGACACCTTTTCGAAAGACTTTCTGATCTCATCGAGTGTATTCATATTTGGAATTTGTTCTACAGCTTTTTTAATTTCACTACTCTGATTTATCCAGACTTGCTGAGCTTCTCCTGTAAATAAGGATTTTTTTATACTTCCAAGATTTTTGATAAATCTGGAACCGGTATTTTTGGCTTTCTCCAGATCATCGTTGACCAATGCATCCTTTATCGCCAGATAATCCTCAAACATGGTAATAAGGGCTGTTTTGGCCTCCTGACTTACATTATAGGATTCGTTTTCGATTGTGATTGAAGAACGAAAATCATTTTGTACACCCGTATCGCCATGGTTGTGGCCCGTCATTGCAGGACCGCCTTCAGGATTCATCATACTGGGTTTTCCAGCTAATTGTGCAGCAGCATCAATGCTGAAGGTGCCATTAACGGCTATCTCTTCTCCAGCCTGAAGACCGTCTTTTATAACAAACCCATTTCCCAGCGCAGGCCCAAGGGTCACAGTCCTCATTGTAAAATCCACCCCGGCTGAAGTTTCTTTCTTAACGTACACAACAGAACGCTCCCCGGTCCACATTACTGCCGATTTAGGAATGACTACCGCATCTGATTGTACAGGTAATTTTGCTTTCACCTCAGCAGACACAAACATTTCAGGTTTCAGCCTCAGGTCGCCATTATCAACCTCAACCCTTGCTTTGGCCACCCGTGTCATAGGATCCAGTACCGGATCGATAAAAGAAATTCTACCAGTGAAATTCTCTCCCGGAAGGGATTGAACAGATAGAGATACCTCATCGCCTTTCTTTATCCAGGCCATGTCTGATTCGTAAATATCCAGCAAAATCCATACTTTTTTGAGATTGGCAATCTGATAGATGACCTGGCCCCTGTTTACATAATCGCCGAGGTTGACGTTTTTCTCAGTTACATAACCCGATATATCGGCGAGTATGGGCAATTCTTCACGAATTTTTCCCGTTTCGAGTATTTGCGTCACCTGCCTTTCTGAAAGTTTCCAGTTTCTGAGTTTTTCCTTGGCTGATTCAAAAAGTATTGGTTGGGTCCCGGCAATTTTCCTGGCCTCAAAGAGCTCTTCCTGGGCATTGACAAGTTCAGGAGAATAAACAGTTGCCAGTACCTGGCCACGGTTGACATATTCCCCTGTAAAATTTACTGCCAGTCTCTCGATACGCCCGGGTATATGTGACGATTGAGAATAAACCTGGCGTTCATCAGGTTGTACTTTCCCATTGATACGCAATAGCTTTACCGGTTTGGTCTTCCCGACAATTTCGGTAGAAACACTGGCAATCTGCATAGCTGTCTGCGACATACGAATTGCCGCGGGATCAGATTCGGTTCCATCGCC
>JABDQK010000261.1 GCA_013042255.1 Flavobacteriaceae bacterium
AAAGCCCTGATTAATTGTTGCCTGATCTGGTGGAATTGGTCCCATTGTGCTTCGTTAAAACCTGTTCCCTGAGCTGTCGACTGTTCTTTCCTGATCTTCCAGTTTGAGAGTGTCGTAACCGGCATGTAGACCATTTCAGGTTCATTGAGCAGCCTGTCTGCGGAAACAGGGGCAAACCAGCGCTCAAACAGGCTCTGTGTGGGAACTATCCATACCTTGTTTTTTCTGGCCTCTTCCACCAGGGAAGGAATCAAACTGGTATCTGCCAGGGATGTAAAATTATAACCAAAAAACCCATTGTCTCTGGGATTTACTTTCTTGTTTTCAGGTACTAATCCCTCCAGAAATCCATCAACATGGTCAATAGTGGCATAGCCACTTTGCAGGGCATGATGAATTCCCACATCTACCGGTACATGACCGGCAAAAGGGATTTTCACTTCCCTTGCGGTTTCAACCAGGGCATCGAAAACCGGTCTTTGTATTCCAGGGTGTATTTTAAGGAAGTCGTATCCATCTTTTTGGTACTGCCTCACTTTGGATTTAGCTTCCTCCGGGGTCCTCACCGTATTTCCATTCAGGGAAGGGCTAGATGTATAAATCCTTGGACTCAGGACTTCACCTCGGGAAACGAGTTTTTTCAATTCGAGGTGTGAGGGATGGCCAAGCATGCCTCGAATGGTAGTAATTCCATTGGAGAGGTAAAGGAAGAGGGTCTCTTCCAGGGATTCCTTTGAAACGGGAGGGGAAGGGATATGGGCGTGCATTTCAGCCAGTCCCGGTAGAAGGTATTTTCCTTTTCCATCGATAGTAGTTTTAAAATCGATGCCTTCCGGAATCTCTGATGAAATGCTACTGATTTTTCCGGAATCAATTTTGACATACTGATGTTCCCTTAGCTTTCCGTTTACCACATCCACTATGGTAACATCCGCAAATAAGATACTTTCTTTAGGCTGTGGCTCCTCCACTTGTTTGCAACCCAGGGCAAGGGTAGTCAGGAATATGAGAAAGGCAAGTTTCATGCTCAGGATTTTGAATTTTAGGCGCATTGCTAAAAAATGAAAACTAAAGATAAGGTAAAAAGTATTGAGTTTACTGATTCAAATTTCCACGAATAAGGCACCTTATTCGGCTATTGCCATGGGCAGCACATAGATATTTTGGTCAAAAACCAATTGATCAGCGTTTTCAAGTTGTTCTGTTTTCCAGTTGTCTTTCGGGAAAAGCCAATGTTCCCGTTCCCCTATAAAAATTCGAACAGGCATGTCGAAATCAGAAACAATATTGGTGTACCTGTAAGTGATTGAGTCATCAGAAATCCGGTATTCTAATACCGGGATTTTAGTTGTCCTGAGGTATTGCTCAAAAAACGATGTCAGGTCAATTCCTGTTTTCTCACTCAGGTAATTCTCAATCTCGCCGGTAGTAACTGTCTGATGGTAAAACCTGTTGTTAAGCCCCCTTAGTATTTGTCTCCACTTTTCATCATCCTCCAATAATTGTCTGAGTGTATGGAGTATGTTGGCCCCTTTGTAATACATGTCAGAAGATCCCGCTTTATTTACGCCATAGGGCCCTATGATTGGTCGGTCGTTCTGTATTCTGCGCCTGGTTCCAAGCACGTACTCTTCTGAGGCCTTTGTTCCGTAATTATAATCCAAATAAAGATTTTCGGAATAAGCGGTAAATCCTTCGTGGATCCACATATCAGCGATGTCTTTATAGGTAATATTATTGGCAAACCACTCGTGCCCTGATTCATGGATAATGATAAAATCGAATTTCAGACCCCATCCACTACCGGAGAGATCAATGCCTAAATACCCGTTTTGATATCCGTTGCCATAAGTGATAGAACTTTGATGTTCCATCCCCAGGTAGGGGACTTCCACCAGTTTATAGCTGTCTTCGTAAAAGGGATAAGGGCCAAACCAGTGTTCAAAGGCATTCAGCATGAGAGGAACTTGTTCAAATTGCTTTTTAGCCTTCTCCATATTATCGCGAAGCACGTAATAAGACAGATCAAGTTCTCCTTTTTCACCCTGGTAGGTGTCCTCAAAAAGCACATAATCCCCAATATTGATATTTACACCATAATTGTTTATTGGATTGGTAACATACCAACCAAAAGTTGTCGTAGTTGAGTTTTCTTCTTTATTTATTAACCTTCCGTTTGCCACGGCCACAAGATCTTTGGGCACCGTAACGCGGATAGCCATACTGTCAACTTCATCGTACATATGGTCTTTGTTGGGCCACCAGACGCTTGCTCCGAGTCCCTGGCATGAAGTGGCGATAAAATATTTTCCGTTTTTATCTTTCTTCCAGGAGAACCCTCCGTCCCAGGGGGCATTGACAGCCTCTTTTGGAGTACCGGCATATGATATCTCAATTTCTCCAATTTCTCCAATCTGCTGTTTCTCTT
>JABDQK010000277.1 GCA_013042255.1 Flavobacteriaceae bacterium
GCTTTATTTTCGTGCAATATTTTTCGACAGTTCCTCTGTTTTACAATGAGGTCAGATCATTAAGTGAATTCAGTATTGGCTTGTTACTGGCGATGAACGGACTTATCATCTTTGTTTTTGAAATGCCCCTGATCAAATTTCTGGAATCCCGACCTATGTCACAACTCAGCCTAATGATCCTCGGATTCCTGCTGACTGTGCTGAGTTTTGTTTTTCTTACGTTCGGGAGCTGGACAGGCCTGTTGATCATTGGGATGATCCTGATGACCTTTGGTGAAATGATCATCTTCCCGTTTTCAAGTGCTTTTGCCATGAATAGATCCAGGACCGGGAAGCAGGGAGAATATATGGCGCTCTACAACATTGCTTTTTCTATTTCCCATATTTTCGCACATAACGGCGGAATGCTATCTATCTCAAAATTCGGATTCAAGTCTACCTGGTTTATTGCCATGATAATTGGAGTTTTGGGGATCTTTTTTTTAGTGATATTACAAAATCGTTTAGTTAAAAAATCATCGAAATGAAAATGAGAACCTTAATTCAATCACTCGCCCTGCCTCTGGTATTCCTGATGTGTAACTGTTCGGGACCAGAAGGAAAGTCGAATCCCAAGTCCGCAGAACCAGGATCACCTTCAGCTGATCAACCTGAGTATTACAACGTCGCCTTTCTCATAATGGAAGGCACCTATAATACGGAGTTTACAGCTCCATATGATATTTTTCAACACACCGTGTATCGCGAAGGCATACGCCCTATGAAGCCATTTACCGTTGCGAATACAAAAAATCCGGTTACCACTTTCGAAGGCGTACGTATCCTTCCTGATTTTGATTATACCAGAGACTCCCTTCCCCCTATTGACATCCTGGTAGTTCCCAGTGCTGAAAATCATCTGGGTTCGGACCTAAAAGACGTACAAATGCTCGATTTTGTTAAAAGGGCTGCAAGTGAAGCAATATTCGTAACCTCACATTGTGACGGGGCATTTGTATTGGCAAAGGCAGGATTATTAGATTCTGTGGTTTCAACCACCTTTCCTGACGATATTGAGGCCTACCGGAGGATGTTCCCTTTATTAGAAATCAGGGACAGTGTTCTTTTTGTGCATGACGGCAAATACATTACCTCAGCGGGAGGTGCCCGAAGCTTTGAAGCCGCCCTTTATCTTTGTGAATTTCTTTACGGGAAAGAAATAGCGAGATCACTGGCAAAAGGGCTGGTCATAGAATGGGAATTAGAGCAGTTGCCCCACCTTATTCTTCAATAATATCATAGCGAGCATCTTTAAAATACTTTTCGATGATCTCATTAAACTCCGGAGTTATGCGCAGGAGAGCGGTGTTTTCCAGGCTGTAAAGTTCAGCCTTATCGGTGTACCCATTTTTCAGCAATTCCTCCAGATAAAACAGGGCCGTCCCAAAATCCTCATATTTAGCACTGTCTGATATAATATTGAGATAATTCTTATACTCTTTGGGTGATGTAATCGTCTTCACCATCCACAAGTAGCTTAATGCTTCTTCATTAACGGGATTCTGAGCTTTTTCCAGCGCAATGTTATCCTCAACCAGGGCATTGATAAATCCTTCGAGCCGATTCCCCATTTCTTTTTCAAAAGGGTCAGCGCTTTTCATAAATTTTTTTATCTCTCCCATTTGGTAATTCCACCATCCCAGGTTGTTGTAATTAAGGGTCAGGACATCGTCATTGAGGTTGTAGTCATATTCATTGCGAATGAAAAATTCTTTCTGCATATATCGCCTTTGCTTTCTCAACTGAATGTCATATCCTTTTTCCCTCGAGATAACTTTTCGTCTTTTTTTCAATTCGTCCAGATCAATTAACCCTTTGAACTTGGTAACCATTTCTTCTACCATGTTTGCGGCAGCCAGGTAATTATTCTCGAGGACGAAATTGTTCAGGGTTGCGAAATTACGATTGTAAATACTCCTGATATAATCATCGTCTTTTGGCACATTTCCTTTACTCATAGATTTCAAGGTGAGAATTTCAACTGCCCGCTGAAGGTAGGAGCTATCGGGCCATTCCTGCCCTCCTTCAAAAACCAACAGATAATCAATAAACTTTGATTGACTCAAAGCCCGTCTGACATTACCTGTCAGGTTAAAATCTTGGATAAGGTCATTAAAATGATAGTCGGATCTCCCCACAACTCCTACATACAGAAATGGATTTTTAGGATCAATCAACTCCTTGAACGGCAAATCAGAACCAAAGGAAATCACTCCTTCAATAGGTCTGATTACAGAGGGAAGTATAGATGCGAATTGGGCGCCTACTCCAAGACCTGTGGTATACGTCCTTTCTTTATGGATAGGAAACAACGAAAAGACTCTATTGAACATTCTGCTTGTAATCAGCGTATTCTGGACAATAGACAGGCTATCGTTTATGTTATTGGAAGCTGCAAGAATATAACCTTCCCTTTCCGCAATCTCGCGGAACATATGCACAATTTGCTTTCCCCTGCCCTGCATATCCATAGCAAAAAGTACTGGCCATTTCCCTCCAGGTTCAAAGGAAGTGGGAAGATAGAGCGCGAAAGTTTCTGGAATGGAATCGTTGATACGGATAGAATCCCGGACAACCCCTTTTCTGATAGCAATTTCCTGTCCTTGCAATGCGGAAATGCAAGTTCCCACCATCACTAGAA
>JABDQK010000287.1 GCA_013042255.1 Flavobacteriaceae bacterium
AACAGGAAGACTTTTACCGATCTTGAACCAAGAAGCTATGAGGTGATAATTCAGGATGATCTCGGGTGTACCATAACCCAGACAATAACAATTACCGAACCTACCGAACTGGTGGCCGGAATTGGCAATTCAATTCCTGAAACCTGTCTGGGCGATGAAGATGGTGCGGTTACTGTATTTGTAAACGGAGGAACAGCTCCGTACGAGTTTGCTCTGAATTCTTCCGATCCGGCAGATTTTGCGCCTAATCCAACAATGACCTTTTCGAATCTTCGCGGGGGTGAAACCTATGTGATTTTTATCCGGGATGCGAGGGGATGCGAGACTAATGTCATTGTTCCTGTGGGAGTCGGTGTCGACCTCCAGCCAGAAGCAGTGATTAATTATGGGTGTGATGGGATATTCCCCAATAATACTACTGTCGTTTCCGTACAGGATACCTCCCAATACTCGGAATTGTTGTTCGCATTAGACCCTGCAGACCCAACAGATGCAATTACTGCCCTGGCAGATGTAAACCGAACGTGGGGTGATCTTCCCGCGGGAGACCATACCGTGTATATTTACCATTCCAACGGCTGCAGCACCTTTGTAGACTTTACGATAGACCAATATGATCCATTAACTCTTGATCTGGTTAAAACCGGACCAAATGAGCTTACAGCTACAGCTACAGGCGGCTTTGGCGGCTATGAATATTTCTTCCAGGGAATATCCTATGGCGATGTAAATACCTATGAGGTCTTTGAAGATTCAAACGTAACGGTAAGAGTAGTAGACCAGCAAGGGTGTGAAGCCACTATGTCAATTCCGTTCGACTTTACCGGAATGCTCGATATTCCCAACTTCTTTACTCCTGACGGGGATAACAACAACGATGTCTGGTTTCCTAAAAACAGAGATCTGTTCCCCAATATTGATGTGAAGATCTATGACCGTTATGGACGCGTTGTTGCCGTATTGAATCAGGTAACTTCCTGGGACGGGACCTATGAAGGCAGCGAATTGCCTACCGGGGATTACTGGTACGTGGTAAATGCCAATGATAAGGAAAAGCAACAATACGTTGGGCACTTCACTTTATATCGATAATAAAATACTGCTTTAGGTTAGTAAAATATTTAGCGCTTCAATCGATTTGTTTACTACATTTGATCTGTCCTGGAAAAGGCTTTCATAGCCTGTTGGTTGGGTTCTCCGCCTTGGCTTATGCAGGCGAAATCTTAGGAGTTACTTAACTTTTAATTTTTCGATTATGAAAACAAACCTATCAATTGTGGTCCTTGCAGCCCTGAACCTCTCAGGCTGTGGGAAAGCGGAAAAAACCGTAGCCCTGGAGGACCAAAAAATGCAAACAATTTCAGTGGAGAGGGGTGAATACCTGGTGAAAACTATCGGATGTACCGATTGCCATTCACCAAAAGTTATGACCGATCATGGTCCGATACCGGACAAAGATCGATTTTTATCTGGTCATCCATCGGATGATATTCTGCCGACTTATGATCCTGATGCCGCTCAGGAATATGTCCTCTTCAGTATGGGATTTACGGCGGCTGTGGGCCCATGGGGTACTAGCTTTTCAGCTAATTTAACGCCCGATCCTACCGGTATTGGCAACTGGACACAAGAACAATTTCTTAGGGCATTGAAAGAAGGACAGTGGCGAGGTATGGAAGGGACCCGAAAGTTGCTTCCACCGATGCCATGGGAAAATTATCGTGAGCTTACTGATGATGACCTTAAGTCTATTTATGCTTATCTGATGACGATTCCACCAATTGAAAATGTTGTGCCTAATGCGATTCCACCTGGAATGTAATTAAGAACATTAAAATTTTGATCACTTACGAAAGCCGAATCTCAGTATTCGGCTTTTTGCATAGAAAAAAGTACAACCAAAACTTTGTCTGATGAAGCGCACTCTACCCTATAACTTCTTTTATTGCAGCAACTTGGATGTAAAAAAGGTAATTCACTAGAGATTACCTCATTAATTTGCCATTTTCCACGAGGATAGGATAGGAGTATCCGCTCCCCAGGTCTATATTCAGTTTAACGATTCCACGAATGGTAACCTCTTTGTCCTTGTCTATCATTTCGGAGGTGGTAATAACCAGGTCGTAGTCGTCTTTGCTTCCATCCTGCAGGTGTACCCAATTCCTTCCCATGATTCCGATATTTACTTTGGTACACATGCCTTTGAGTTCTATTTTCTTTCCAGCGTATTTTTCCGGATCAGCAACCAGATCAGCTATGCTAATTCGACCAGCAAAGACCGCCGTGCTATCTTGCTCTTCCACAATACTTTTTTTGACGATCTCCAGTTGTTTATCGCCCGAGGAACCCGGGCTCATTCCGTGTACTCCTTTGCCGTGTTCTTCCGGAATCAGTGAGGTCACAAGGTATAAAGTATCGAAGACCCTGTTGTGTTCCTTGCTTTCGAATTGGGTTTTGAGGATGGATTCGTTGTAGAAATAGGTTTCCCCTTTTTTCAGCTGCTGTTTTCCGGATGAGATCCAGAAAGAACGCCCGTCTTCTTCCACCAGCACGTAGACGTATTTGTTCCCCGGGATGACCTCCTTAACGATCACTTTGTGCATTTCCCGACTCACATCAGGATCCAGGATCGACTTGTCAATGGTCCTGGTGATAGTATAGGGTTCCCTTGATTTAGGGCCGTCAAGACACGACAATATCAAGATAAAAATTAAAATTGTCCCGAAAGGGACGAAGAGCTTTTTCATAATTCTGAATTCTTGGGCATGCGATAGACTGTCCTCTCAGGGGAAACTCCAAAAAATGCCTGTCGGACTATTAACTGGTGAATATCTTTCTGTGATGAGATGGATGAGGGGTTGTGGTAAAGCTTCCTGATGACCCGGTTTGTTACCATGTTTATCTTCTCCTGATCATCAATTTTCATGGAATTTTTTAAATATCCGGCTGTATTTTTAATAATGAATATCTTTTGCTGAGCCAGGAGTTTGCGCAGTGGTGCCTCCCTTAGCCATTTTTGAAATAAAAGCAGTTCTTCTTTGTTAATCTCAGAGACCTTTTCAACCGCCTTTTTGCGCTGAGCTTTGGTTTTTTCCAATGCGGTTGAAATAGCATCAAGATTGTACAGTGTTACTTCTGGAATCTCAGAAAGATCAGGATCCATATTACTGGGAAGACCAAGATCAAAAAGTAGACGAGGTTTTTCGTTTTTATTCAAATGCTTTACCAGGTGGTGACTGTTCCCCGCGGCCCCCACAATGATGTCGAAATCACTGAAATCGTTTGCCACTACCTTTTCCCATGAATATACATCAGCATTGTGCTTACCGGCAAGCAGCTGTGCATTTTTCAGGGTTCTGTTGCTTATGGCGACTTCTTTAAAATTAAACTTACTATTGTATTTAAACCATTGTTTTACGATATCACCGGCACCTATAAGCAGGATTTTTTTGTTTTTCATTTCCTCTGTCCCATAGGTCTCCACCATCATTTTTAAGGACTTATAGGCCACCGAAGTAGTACCATCCCTGAACCGGGTTTCATTTCGGATTCTTTTATGGTTTCTAAAGACCATTTGGATGGCCCTTTCAAGAAGTGACCCCTGTAATTTCATCTCCAATGTAGTCTTGTAGGCTTTTCTTAGCTGATGTATGATCTCAGCATCACCCCACACTTTGGAGAGCAAACCAGTTGAAACCGATAATAAGTGATGAGCAGTTATCTCAGAGTCGTCTGATTTTACGAAGAGAGAAAGATCCTCTTTTTTTACCTGCCCCATTTTTTCCTGAAGAAGGAAAACTAACAAATCGGCAGCGGTTGTTCTGCCCGACTCAAAATAAAGCTCGGTACGGTTACAGGTAACAAGGAACAAGAGCCCAGCTATATCACCAAATTTCCTTTTGATTTTCAGAAGTAATGATTTTTTTTCCTCCTCTGCAATAAAAAATCTCTCCCGATCCACAACTTTGGCCGAAATATGAGAAATACTGATGTATCGCAATTGGTTAGTCATCTTCTATTTTTGGTTGAAATAAATCATTATCAGGTCATTCCCTATTTCAATGAGATAGGTTTTTAAAAGGTTTTAAATGTTACTTTGATTTTTATTCCTCCATGGTACGCATGTAGTTCACTATCAGCCAGCGGTCCTCATCATCTGGCATCTTTTTGGTGTATTCCGGCATATCGTCTCTTCCGAAAGTAGTCTTGTAGAACAATTCCCCATCGGTCTGTGCCTGAAATTCCTGAGAAGAAAAATCTCCCAGATCTCCGGTCATTTCGGCTGCTTTTGGCCCGTCTCCATAACCTTCTTTACCATGACAGGATTTGCAATGCTGGTTGTAAAGCGACT
>JABDQK010000226.1 GCA_013042255.1 Flavobacteriaceae bacterium
AAAAAAGGGAATCAGCCTTATATTATAATCCTTGAAGAAGCTTTCGCGAAGAACATGGAGCGAGAACTTCAAAACATCGCATTCCTGGAAAAGGATGGAAATCCTGCAAATCTCGAGGCAATTTATAAAAGCTATTCCCAGTTACGGGAAATCCAAAATCGAATCACCCCTCTTCTCCCACTTTATATCCGTGATGAGAACAGAAATGCGCAATTCGATTTCCAAAATTTCGATGAGGATATCATTGATTCCAAAGACAGGCTTTCAGAATATTTATATGAGAATGCCCTCTCACTCTTCAAAAATGCCTCTAACAAAACTGATTACAGGCGAGCTTATGATGATTTCAGATATCTGGATGAGATCAATCCCGGATTTGCCGATACCAAAGATCAGATGGAAATGGCCTATCAAAAAGGGCTCGATTTCGTAAAAGTAAAAATGATCAATGATACCCAGGTAGTTATTCCAGAACGTTTGGAGGAAGAATTATTGAATTTCAATACCTATGGTCTGGATAATCTATGGACGCAATATCATAATAATCCGTTGGAAAATATTAAGTATGATTATGAAATGCAGGTTGCCTTCAGGGAAATCAATATTTCACCAGAACAGGTAAATGAAAAGCAATTCATAAAGGAAAAGCAGGTTGTTGACGGGTATAAGTATCTTGAGGATGAAAACGGTAACCTCGTAAAGGATAGCCTTGGGAATGAGATAAAGGTAGACAACTACCGAACCGTTACCTGTAACTATTATCAATTTACTCAGCAAAAAATGGCTCAGGTTACAGGCCTTGTAAGTTTTGTGGACCTTCATACCAAGCAACAGCTCAATACCTATCCGTTGTCAAGTGAATTCCTGTTTCAGCATGTATACGCTAATTACAATGGAGATAAAAGAGCTCTGGACAATGAATTAGTTGCGCTCTTGAATCTGGGGGCGGTTCCCTTCCCCTCCAACGAGCAAATGGTTTACGATGCAGGTGAAGACCTTAAAGCACGACTCAAAGAGATCGTCGTAAGGCATCGCTTCAACTAAATAATAACCCGGAGATCACACTCCGGGTTTTTTTATAGATAATCCGAAACTGAAATTCCGTTAATACCTCCATGGGAAGCATGCCCGATCACATCGCCATTTTTGATGATCAACAACTGGGGCGATTCGTGCCGCACTCCAAATTGCTGAGCAATGGCTGAAGATAAATCCCTGTTGTACTGGACATGTAAAAGATAAAGCTCGGCCTGTGAGAATTCCAGGGAGTAGTTGGCCTCAAATGAACGCTTTACCATCCCGCTGATTCCACAACTCGTGGAGTTCTTAAAAATAATCTGTAATCGCTCCTCCGAATTGGCAATGAGCTCCTCAAGCTGAGACTCCGTTTCTAGGATATTCCATTTGGCTTTATTCAACTGCCCTGCTTCAGCTTCATCCCCTCCTTTGAACCAATTAAATACACCCATACACTTATAAATTTTACGCCCCGACTTTTTTTAATCTGACTTATTGTCTTGTAAACGTGGGGGTTATAAGACATTTTGTCTGGTCTTATACAATGGTAAGATTGTTGACCTATTGCAGACAAAAGTAGACATTAGAACTAAAAACACATAACGAGAATGAATATTAACAACTTCACTATAAAGTCGCAGGAAGTCATTCAACTGGCCCAGCAAATGGCCCAGGAGATGCAGCATCCTCAGATTCAGAACGAACACCTGTTTAAGGCTTTGTCTGAAACAGATGAGAACGTCTTGCCTTTTATTTTAAAGAAACTCAATGTGAACCTGCCACTGGTACAACAGGTTGTGACCAAAGAACTGGAGAGTATTCCCAAAGTAACTGGAGGAGAATTACAATTTTCGAAGGAAGCAGGTAAAACCCTGACCGAGGCTAATATCGTCGCCAAAAACATGAAAGATGATTTCGTGTCGCTGGAACACATACTGCTGGCCATATTTAAATCGAAAAGCAAAATAGCCCGCATCCTCAAGGATCAGGGGGTTGCAGAAAAAGACCTGCTCGCCGCCATCAATGAATTGAGAAAAGGAGCAAAAGTGACTTCTCAGAGTGCAGAGGACACCTATAATGCCCTAAATAAATATTCTAGAAACCTCAACGAACTTGCAGACAGCGGTAAGCTCGATCCGGTTATTGGAAGGGATGAAGAAATTAGGAGGGTGCTTCAGATCCTCTCGAGGCGCACCAAGAACAATCCTATGCTGGTTGGAGAACCCGGAACGGGGAAAACAGCAATTGCCGAAGGTCTTGCCCATAGGATTATCCAGGGCGATGTACCCGAAAATCTGAGGGAAAAAGTGATTTTTTCTCTGGATATGGGAGCACTTATTGCGGGAGCAAAATACAAGGGGGAATTTGAGGAACGCCTTAAATCGGTGATTAAAGAAGTAACTCAGAGCGATGGGGATATTGTTTTATTTATCGATGAGATCCACACCCTGGTAGGTGCCGGTGGCGGACAGGGCGCCATGGACGCGGCCAACATTCTGAAACCTGCCCTGGCAAGAGGAGAATTACGAGCCATAGGAGCCACTACCCTTGATGAATATCAAAAATATTTTGAAAAAGATAAGGCGCTGGAGCGAAGGTTTCAAAAAGTAGTAGTTAACGAACCTGATACGGAGAGTGCTATTTCAATTCTCCGGGGAATCAAGGAGAAATACGAAGCACATCACAAAGTGAGAATCAAAGATGAGGCAGTGATCGCCGCAGTAGAGCTTTCTCA
>JABDQK010000298.1 GCA_013042255.1 Flavobacteriaceae bacterium
CGTGGATTTCTTTTCTGCTGCTTTTTTTTACGGCATAGCTAAATGTATTTTCGGGAAAATGCGTTGTCTCTTTAATGTAACCTGCTAAGCACAATTCTTCTACCTCCGATTTGGTAAGGCGGAAACGCACTGAATTGCCCTTTATTCTGATCTTCATAACAATATTTCTTTCTTTCCTAAAGTTACAACTAATTCATTATTTCATTTGATTTTCGATGTATTTGACCACAGGATTTTTTCAATTAATGGCAAAGACTTTCCTAAAAGAAGTATCTTTCGGGGCAATGAGATCATTGCTCCCTCCCCAATTTGCAGTTTTTAGCTGTGTCTTTTTAAGTAGCATTTGTCTGCTTGTTGCACAGGATCATATTGATCTGGCCTCTATTTCTTATACTTCCTCCTTTGAACGGACCCTGGAAGATACCAATATAGAAGCTGCTATACAGGAATGGAATTTTAACCTGGATCTTCCCCTGGTAATTAATAATGAGAATGCTCTGATTTTTGGACTGAGCGCCAATACCATAAATGTAGATTTAAGTCCTTCGCCCAATCCGGAAACGGATTTATACTCCACTACCCTTAGGCTTGGGTGGAATACCACTTTCAATGAACGCTGGTCGGGAACTTTCTTGGTAATGCCAAAAGTGGCTTCTGACTTTAGCAGCGGCTTCAGAAGGGGAAAACAGATCGGGGCTGTAGTCTTTTTTACAAGGACCAAGACAGAGCGCCTTAAATACCTTTATGGGATTTATGGGAATACAGAAGAATTTGGTCTGTTGCTCGTCCCAATACTTGGGGTTTACTACAAGAGTGCTGATAATTTGTTTGAAGCAGATGTCTTTTTGCCGGTGAGGCTAGATCTGAATTACAGCCTGAATGAGACCCTTTCAGCCGGACTACGATTCGATGGTTTGGGTTCGTCATTTAGCCTCCAGAAAGATGGTTTTAATGACCATTATGTCACCAGGGCCTCTAATGAACTCTATCTCTACGGACAACTGAAATTAACGCCTTCCTTATTACTTCGGGGCAAGTTCGGTTATTCATTTTTTCGTAATTTCAAAGTGTATGACAATGAGGACAAAATAGACCTTTCCCTTGTAGGTATATTTTTTGGAAACGACCGGGAAATCCTGAATCGGGACCTCAATGACAGCTTCCAGTTTAAATTAGAGATGGTATATCGTTTTAATCTGATAAAAAATAATCCAAAACCATAAGTGAGTAAATGAAAAATCTGATCAGGGCAATTATTGCGGGATATGGAGCCAAAAAAATAGGTGGTGGCCGATGTGGATGCATAGGCACGGTTTTCGTTTTTCTGGTTCTTTACTGGCTTTTGGGATACGTCTTTAAAGTCTTCTAGGGTTAATCCTACAGAATACCCTACTTTTGCCGGATGAAAATTCAGAGGCGTTCTCAACTGGAATTTGTGGGTCTTATGGCAGCACTGATGTCGATAGCCGCCCTTGCTCTCGACGCGCTTTTGCCTGCTCTTGATCTGATAGGAAGGGACGTAGGGACTACCAGTCTGGCCGAGAATCAGCTACTGATTACCCTTTTCTTCCTGGGCCTTGGGGTTGGACCCTTGTTGTTTGGTCCTATCTCCGACAGTGTTGGAAGGAAACCTGTGGTATACGTTGGATTTGCTTTGTTCATCGGGGCCAGTTTACTCTGTGTGTACGCCCCTCAATTTGAAACGATGATTGCGGGTAGGATTTTACAGGGTATCGCCCTTTCGGCACCCAGAACCATCAGTGTGGCTATGATCAGGGATCGGTACAGTGGGGATCAGATGGCCAGAATACTGTCATTTGTTGTGGTTGTATTTATCCTGGTACCTATCGTAGCGCCTACCCTGGGGAAATGGATTCTCGATGCTATGGGTTGGGAAGCTATCTTTCATTTTCAAGTCCTTTTTGCGCTGCTGGTGGCCATTTGGTTCTGGAAAAGACAACCCGAAACCCTGGCTCCTGAGAAACGAAACTCCTTCAGGCTTAATGTATTTGTTAACGGCTACAAAGAACTGTTGAATTACAAACAAACGATGGTCTTTACCTTTATCTGGGGATTTATAACCGGTTCTTTTCTGGTTTACCTCAGTACAGCACAGCAGGTTTTTGAAGACCAGTACCTTATGAAGGAATCTTTTCCTTATATCTTCGCATGCCTGGCTATTACCATTGGTACTGCTACCTTGCTAAACGGGACCCTGGTGTTGCGGTTTGGGATGCTTCGCCTGGTAACTGTTGCCCTGGCTTTTTATATCCTGGTTCCACTCCTGTACGTGATCTTGTATTACGGGGAGACTAACCCTCCTTATTGGGTAGCCCTTGGTTTCTTTGGAATGCAGTTCTTCGCCGTAGGTTTTGTATTCGGCAACCTGCGGGCCCTGGCCATGGAGCCCGTAGGTCATATCGCCGGGATAGGCTCCGCAATCACAGGTTGTCTCGCTACATTGATGGCCGTTCCAATCAGTGCTTATATCGGCAGTTTTGTTCGCGATTCAATTTTCCCCATTTTTCTCGGGTTTTTAAGTTGCGGGATTATAGCTTATTTTTTGCTGGCGTATTTCTATTTGTCGAGAAGGTTTGCTCAATAAGAATGGGAATATGGAAAATCGAATATTTCATTTGATGAGATTGTACAACAGGATGTGTATATTTAACTTTAATTTTTTCATCCCATGCTGATCTGGGTTTCTTTTATCTCCCTTATTATTGTTTTCCTGGCTCTTGATCTGGGGTTATTTAATAAGAGGGATCATGTTATCAGAAGTAAGGAAGCCAGTCTCTGGACAGCTCTCTGGGTAACTGTTGCATTTAGTTTTAGTGCGGTGATCTACTGGCTTTTTTCCAAAGGTCTTGTAGAAAATCCTACCGGGATGACTCCCGATACAGCCGTATTAAATTATATTACGGGCTACCTTATTGAACTTTCCCTCAGTATTGATAACGTATTTGTTATCGCAGTAATCTTCTCGGCCTTTGCCATACCTCCGAAATACCAGCACAGGGTCTTGTTCTGGGGAATTCTTGGCGCTATTGTTTTCCGTGCTCTTATGATTGTTTTCGGGGTAGCTCTGATCACCAGGTTTGAATGGGCGATCTATGTTTTCGGGGTGTTTCTGCTTTATACGGCATTTAAGATGCTAAAATCAGATTCCATTAAGTTCGACCCTAAACGTTCTCTGGTATTTAAGTATCTCAGAAAGATCTATCCGCTGACCAAACATATGAATGGGAGGCATTTTTTTCTGAGAAGAATGGGAATAAAAGCAGCGACTCCACTTTTTGTTGCCTTAATTGTAATCGAATTAACAGATATACTCTTTGCCTTGGACAGCATCCCGGCCATTCTGGCCATCACGGCAGATCCATTTATAGTATTCAGTTCGAATATTATGGCAATATTAGGCCTGAGATCAATGTACTTTCTTATTTCAAGGATGCTTGCAAAATTCAGGTTTATCAATTACAGTCTGGTGGTGATACTGGGATTTGTGGGGTTGAAAATGCTCACTGCAGAATTTATCCACGTTCCTGAATGGGTTTCCCTCACCCTAATTACAGTATCTCTGGCCTCAGGGATAATTACTTCCCTGCTGATTCCTGAAAAAGAAGAAACGGAAACACCTTTACCCGATTAACCCTGAATTTTTGCTTTTCCAACATAAGCAAGGACATCCCGCTCTAGCTGCATCATCTTTGAGAATTGTGCTTCACATTCATCAAAATAATGTAATTCACTCTTCCCTGATTTTCTTATGGCTATGATCAGATCTTCATTTTCACTTATGAGCGAATCCAAACACCGTTTTAAACGGTCCATTTGTTCGTGGAGTTGAACCGTCTTAGGTACACAATGGTAGGAGTTTAATTGCCTGGAAAGATTCACAAGGTATGTCTGCTGCCGCTCCAGAAAATGGATGGGCTGAGTGGTGGGTTGTTTGCTTTTCGACTTGTTCTGTGGATCCAGGGTATTCATGGCGAAAAATTTCATCCTGTTAGGAGGAATCAATTTCACCCTTAAATTACGAAATTTTGTTTATACCCTTAATTATGCTTGTGTGATTTTTCTGTTAAATATGGTCGGAGGGATCTGTATTTTTTTATTAACCTAAAACCCAATTTCAGTTTACTTTTGATTCGATAATATTCAGGGCATCCCCTACCGTCTGCATATCATCCATTTCTTCATTCTCCAGGGTAATGTCAAAGGCATCTTCCACATCGAGGACAATATCCACCAGGTTAGCCGAATTAATATTCAACTCATTGATCAGATGACTATCCCTGTTGATAGAATCAGCTGAAATATCATCTGGTAAATACGGTTTGATGATACCTATTAGCGTTTGATATCGATCTTCTTTTGACATGGATCAGGAATTATATTGTTTAAAAATAACACATGCATTTACATCCCCAAAACCAAAACTCGCTTTAGCGACAATTTTCGGAGCTTTTCGCACACTGGCTTGTGGAATTCTTGAAGGGTGTATCCATTTGAGGATCTCCGGATGAGGATCTTCACAATTCACATTCCCATAGACAAGGCCGTTGCTGAGCTGTAGAACCGCCCCAACTGATTCTATAGAACCTGCTGCAGCCAGACAATGGCCCACCATGCTTTTAAAGGAATTGATCAAAGGAAAATCTTCCTTTTCCCTCTCCAGAGCTTTACACCAGTTTTCAATCTCAACAGGATCCTTTGCTGTGGCAGTAAGATGACCATTGATACTGTCAATCTCTTCAGCACCTATTTCACTATCCCTGAGCGCTTCCCTGATACATTTCTGTACCGCTGTTTTATTTGGTGCTGTCATGCTCCCTCCGCTGCGCTGTCCTCCACAATTGACTGCGCCACCTAATACTTCTGCGTAGATTTTTGCATTTCTTGAGATCGCACTATCCAGGGATTCAAGGACTAATGCCCCTGCCCCACTTCCCGGCACAAATCCGGATGCGGAAGCACTCATGGGCCGACTAGCCAGTTCGGGTCTGTTATTGAAATTTCTTGGCAGAATGCGCATAGCATCAAAACCTCCCCATACGTAGGGCCCACTGTCGCTACAACTCCCTGCCAGCATTCGTGTTGCCTTTCCAGATGAAATGCGTTCATAAGCCATGAATAATCCTTCTGTTCCAGTCGTGCAGGCTGATGAATTTGTGGTCACCTGGTTTCCTGCTCCAATAATTCCCCCTAAATAGGCACTTATGCCGCTGGCCATGGTTTGGGTTACCGATGTGCTCCCCAGCCTTTTTACTTTACCCTCATCAATCAGGTGTATCGCCTCACGCAACTTGTCTATTCCGAGAATTCCTGTGCCAAAAATTACCCCACTTTCCCAGTCGGTTGTCTCATCCTCTGTGGGCTGGAGTCCGGCATCTCTCCATGCATCCACCCCGGCAATCACTCCGTAGATCAAGCCACTTGCCATTAATCCTCGTTGCTCAAGGGAGGTAAAGTAATTGTTTATATAGTCTTTTTTAATATCTGGTTTTCCAGCAATCTGGCATCTGAAATTTAACCTTTCCAGTTCCGGGTAAAAACGAATTCCGCTTTTTCCCGTCTCCAATGCCCCGGCAAAGGCCTGCAGGTCGATTCCATTGGGCGCACAAACCCCCATTCCCGTAATGACGACTCGCTTACGCATGTTGCCCGGGTTTTATCATACCGGCAATGGTGCCCTTACATACCATTTCGTTATGGGAATTATACATCTTTACTTTGCACTTTAATTTGGAGAACCTGAAATACACTTTTTCAGACACCACTCTTACTTCTTCATTGGGAAATGTCGCTTTTAGAAACTCCATTTCGGCACTGCTCATGGCTATCTGCAATTTGCCGGAAAATGTCTGTTCTTCATTTAAAAGAAGATAGATTCCAAGACAAACAAGACCTATTTGGGCACAGCATTCGGTGAGAATGACTCCCGGGGTAACAGGCTGCTCTTTAAAATGTCCTCTGTAAAAAGGAAGGTTTTCCCGAAAACGGTAAACTCCTTCACAACCCTGATCATTGACTTCCTTTATCTCATCCACAAATAAAAAGGGATCGGAATAAGGAAGCAGGTTGAGGATTTCTTTAGTTGTAATCATCTTAAACTTTCACCTCCATCAGCTTTAATTATACTACCAGTGATCCATTTTGCCTCATCCAGCGACAACATGAAAACCGTATTGGCCACATCTTCCGGACTCGTGATTCGGCCTGAAGGATTGCGTTTTATGGCATTCTTTTTAATCCTCTCACTGTTGGGAATCATTGCAAAAGAACTGGTTTCGGTTACGCCAGCCTGAATACAATTGGCCTTAATACCTAATGGAGCAAATTCTACTGCCATACTCCTAGTAATTGCTTCCAGAGCCACTTTGGCAACCGATACTGCGGCGTAACCCGGCATAGCTCTGGTATTCCCTTCACTGGTAAAGGAGATAATCCGCATATCGGGATCTGTGAGTTCTGCCAAAATCAGGCTTTGAACCCAATCGTATAAACTCAGGGCCATTGCCCTGAATGTAATTTCAAAATCCTCTGTGCTGAGTGACTCCCCCCTGGCCGCCCCCATGGGTTTTAAACTCCCTTTGGCAATGCTGTGTATTAACAATTTTACGGTGTCATTTTCCTGGAAAGAATTTCGTAGTTGGGAGACTATCTCAGCCCGTTTTTCCTGGTTGACAGCATCCGCATTAAAAGAGTAAAAGTCGGCCGCATCTTTTTTAATCTCTGAAAACTGTTCTTCAATGGCTTCCATTTCACTTCTCCGGTCACGGTGTACTAAACAAATAGCATAGTCGTGCTTTGCAAGTTTTTTAGCCGTGGCAAGTCCCAGTCCCCTGCTTCCACCCAGGATAATGGCCCATTTTTTTCCGGAAGAATCACTCATAGTATGCTATTTAAAAGGGATTTAGATTAAAAGTACATCAAATTGTTCTGATCCCGTGATGCTACCATTCTAACAGCACCCTCTGGGCAGAAAAACCAGGGCCAAAACTCAGAATTAATCCCTGTTCTCCCGCTGGAATATCTTTTTCCATAAATCGTTCCAGGACATAAAGGACCGTTGCACTACTCATATTCCCATACAGTTTAAGGGTCTCACGGGTATCATCTATATTTTTTCCAAGCTTTCCAAAAAGAGACTCAACGGTTTCTACAATTTTTCGACCCCCTGGGTGAAAAATGAGATGATCCACCTTTTCAATGTCACTGTTGTGCTTCTCCAGGAAGGGATGTATGATCTCTGGAAAGTGTTCAGAGATAGTGAAAGGTACTTCGGGATCCAATATCATTTTCAATCCGGTATTCACTACATCAAATCCCATAAGATGGGTTGCATCTTTAAAGTGGTACATTTCCTCACCCACCACTTGCGGACCAGGGGCTTCCTCCTCGGAAGAAAGCAGGACACAGGCGGCGCCATCCCCGAAAATGGCAGCACTCACCATATTAGCCATACTAAAGTCATTGAGCTGGAAGGTGGCGGTCGGACTCTCAACTGCTACTACAGCTGCTCTTTTCCCCGGTGCAGCCTTGAGGAAATTGGCAGCATAGATCATGCCCGAAACACCTGCAGCACATCCCATTTCTGTAACCGGCAATCGCATAACATCAGTCTTAAGGCCAAGAGCATTAATGATATAGGCATCCAGGGAAGGAATCATGATTCCTGTGCAACTCACGGTAATGATATAATCCAGACTTTCCGGGTCCCAGCCACTTTTCTTCAGGGCCTTATCAAGGACAGCTACGCCCAGTTTTTTTGCCTCGCGACTGTAAATTTTATTTTTCTGTTCAAAAGAGGTGGCTGTAAAGACTTCTTCAACATTCATGATCCCATAGCGATAATCCACCCCGGCAGCCTCAAATATCTTTATTACTTTTCTTCTGAACCGGTCTTCCTGCCCGGATAGCCAGAGTTCTACAAAAGGCAATATTTCTTTTGTGGCCCTGCGATATGGCGGTAATTCCTTGGTTACAGTTACTATCTTAACATCTTTCATTTTCTATACTTTAGGTGTGCCAGAAGGACCATTCGTATCGGAAGGCCCACCGGCTGCTAATATGATGTTTCATATTGGGCAATAATTCAGAATAAGCAATCATATCTTTTTTTAAGAACCCGCTTTTAATAGAAGTGAGTCCGTCCTGTCTGGCAATTTCGGTTTTCATAAATACTGCCGCAAATATTTTGAATAATTGGTATGCGATTTTGTTTCGTTCCAGATCATTGACAATGACACCAATACGAGCCAATTCAGCAAACTTGGTGATAAATAGTTCGATTTCTTTTTCGTGGAAATGGTGGAGGGTTAGGGTGCATAAAAGGATATCACAGTGCAACTCTTGCGCATTCAAGTCGAGAATATCCCCTTTAAAATATGAAATGTTATTATAGGGCTTACTTTTTTGCCTTGCAATTTGCAGGGATTTCTCATTCAGGTCGATACCTGTCAATTCAACATTAATTCCCAAACCGGCGCAAAACGCAGCTACTTCCCTTAGCATAGAGCCATCACCGCATCCCATATCCACAATCCGGTATTTTGTACGTGGAAATTT
>JABDQK010000229.1 GCA_013042255.1 Flavobacteriaceae bacterium
TCGCAATGCTGGCGCTCAATATGAGTAAAGAAGTTCTGGCTGCATTCGGATTAATGAATGAAAAGTTTGAAGCTTCTAACGTAAAGGCTACGGAAAGCAATAACGCTTTCTTGGCGAGCCTAGAGACCAAAGCATCAGAAGATGCAGCTAAATATTCAGCGCTGTATACGGATGGTAGAAAAATAAAGCAACTTTCACAGGAGTACTTCTCCTACTTGGAAAATCTTAAAAAGGAAATGACCAAAGATGTGGAAGATACTAAAGACTACACCGTAATGGACAAGGCTGATTATCTGGATCAGAAGTTCTTCCAGGGAGATAATCTAGCTCCAGATGGAAAGAAATTCATGAAATGGATCAATGACTATCGTACACAGGTAATTGCCATTATAGGCGAGGATTATCCTGAAGTAAAAGACCAAGTAGAAGTCCGGTTTAAAACCGGTGACGCGAATGGCAAGGTAGAACGCAGAGATGGCGTAAAGGTAGACTGGATCAATTATCATTATGAAGGTTTTCCATTAATCGCTTCACTTGCTAAACTAACATCACTGCAATCGGATATCAAGGCAACAGAAGAAGCTGCTTTGAAAGCCATGTTGCAGGGAGAGTTGACAAGTCAGGTATCCTTAACAAATTTTGAAACACAGTTGTTTTCTGAAAAATCCGCCTTTTATTCAGGTGAAAAATTCAGCGGAAGCATTGTGTTAGGTAAAACCGATAGATCGGCTAAGCCTGTAAAAGCAGAACTGACCCTCGATGGGCGTAAGCTGACCGAAGGAAAAGATTACGAGCTCAAAGAAGGAGGCGTAGATCTAAAGATTGGAGCAGGAAGTGCTGGTGATCATGAGATCGCAGGTATCTTGTTCTATATGCAAGACGGTGTGGAAACAGAAGTTCCTGTAAAAAACTCTTTTGCTACCATCTCCAAGCCTGATGCAGCGGTTATTTCTGCTGATAAGATGAACGTGGTATATCGTGGGGTGGCAAACCCAATGACGATCTCTATTCCTGGAATTCCTGATAACAAGGTATCTGCATCTGCAACAGGTCTGAAAAGACTTAACGGAAGTAAATACATCATGAATCCTGGAAAAGGACGTGAAGTGACTATCAATGCCTCTGGTGTATTGCCGGATGGTAAGAAAATCACTACCCCGGCTACCTTCAGGATCAAGGATATTCCAAGACCTGCCGGTTCTGTACGAGGCGAATCCGGAAGTGCTAAGATGCCAAGGCGAAACCTTGAAATCGCGACTATCGGAGCCTTGTTAGAAGACTTTGATTTTGACCTTAACCTTGCGGTAAGCGGATTTAAATTCAAAGTACCAGGACAACCAACAGTTGTTGTCAAGGGTAATAAGCTTGATAGCAGAGGTAAGTCTGCGCTTAAAAGAGCCAAAAGAGGTGATGCTGTTCAAATTTTTGATATCGAAGCTTACATCACCAATAACAAAACGTATAAGCTTAAGAAAGTATCTCCTGTAATTGTGGAGGTCACAAACTAAGAATTTTTAGTAAAATTGAATTTTATGAATTGGAAGAATGTAATACTAGTTGGAGCCGTTTCTCTGCTACCGATTTCAATCATGGCCCAGGCAAATATTTTAAATGCCAAGAAGCCACAGGATATCGGGAAGAAGACAGCAAACCAGTTGGCAATGGATGATGATGTTCCTCTGGATTATGGTTATGTGGACGACAGAGATATTCTCTGGTCCAAGACCATATGGGAGGTGATCGACCTTGATGAGCGGGTGAATTTCCCCCTCTATTATCCTATCGATACTGTTGATATCGGTGCCGACAGGAGATCGCTTTACGATGTTTTTCTAAAAAACATTAAGAACGGTAAGTTGACAGATGTTTACGTTGACTCTTACTTCACCGAAAAAAGGAAGTTTGAAGATCTGAAAGCAACCCTGACAAGGATAGATACAACTGATCTTGGATACGAACAGATCAATGCCGGCGAAGAACTCTCCCCTGAATATGTTAACAGGAGGGATATAACCGCCGCAGATATTGAAGAGTATCGTATTAAAGGTATATGGTATTTTGACAAGCGCCAGGGAGAACTGAAGTATCGACTCCTCGGGATAGCTCCCGTAGCGCCCGATGTAAACTTCGTGGATGACGAATCCATGAATCCTGCCGATAACAAGGTAGAATTATTCTGGGTTTGGTTTCCAAGTGCCAGGAAAATCCTTCACGATGCGAAGGTGTTTAACCAACGGAATTCAGCACAGCCTATCTCATATGATATGTTGTTGAATGCCAGAAGGTTTAATGCAACCATCTACAGGGAGGACAATGTTCACGGAGATCGTACAATAGACGACTACATCGCTGACAATGCTTTATTCCAGTTACTTGAATCTAATCGTATAAAAGAAGCGATCAGAGACCGGGAACAGGATATGTGGGCCTATTAGAAATTTCAATTGTATTCCAATTCAATTATAAAATGGAAACGCCGCTTTTATGAAGCGGCGTTTTTTATTTTTGTACTATGGTTGATTACCTGGTAGCGGGCCTTGGTTTGGCTGGAATCTCATTTTGTGAAACCCTGGAACAACAGGGAAAATCGTTTATGGTTGTCAGTGATCAGTCTCAAAAGGCCTCAACAGTAGCAGGTGGATTGTACAACCCGGTTGCACTCAAGAGATTTAACTTGTCATGGAAGGCCCACGAACAACTTGCACTCTTGCCCCAATTTTATGCCAGCCTGGAAGAAAAATTGGGTGTTCAATTAAATTGCCCTCTCAGCGTTCTGCGAAGATTTACAAGTATAGAAGAGCAAAACCAATGGTTTGAAGCTTCAGATAAGCCAGATCTTGAACCCCTGATGTCTACCTCACTGATATTCAATACCAATGCTGCTATTGAAGCGAAATACAGTTATGGCGAAGTATTGAGAACGGGCAGGGTCGACACAAAACTCCTTCAAATTGGCTACAGGAACTATCTTCTCGATCGGAATCTGCTCCGGAAAGAATCGTTTGATTTTAATTCCTTGGCCTTCGGGGAAGATCATATACTCTACAAAAATATAAAAGCAAGGTATCTCGTTTTTGCCCTGGGCTATGGTCTGAAGCAAAATCCATATTTTAACTGTCTTCCTTTAAATGGTTCCAAAGGTGAATACCTAATGATTAAGGCTCCTGATCTCAAGGAAACCCATATCATAAAGTCTTCCGTATTTCTTATTCCTCAGGGAAATCACGTTTATCGCGTCGGAGCCACATATAAACGAGAGGACAAGACTAATAAACCCACTCCGGAGGCTAGAGAAGAACTTGAAACCAAATTAAGATCCTTTTTAAAATGCGATTATGAGGTGGTAGACCAACTTGC
>JABDQK010000309.1 GCA_013042255.1 Flavobacteriaceae bacterium
CTCTATCTCATGGCGAATGATCCGGTTAAAGCGCAATATAGATTCAGAAGGGCATTAAAAAAAGATTTTGAACAACTCGAGATTTTTAAAGAAGAGTTTCCTTCCTTTTTTGATTCTGTATGGGCGCGAAACATAATCGCCAGCGTACAGAACGCTTCGGACTAAAAGCACTATTTTTGCTTTTTCAAAATCATGGCTGACCGCAACTTTTTTCAATACCTTATCGTTACACTCAAGGGAATGGCTATGGGCGCAGCCGATGTTGTACCCGGAGTTTCCGGAGGTACAATCGCTTTTATTTCGGGAATTTACGAGGAATTGATCACCTCAATTAACCAGATCGGGCCTGCGGTGTTTAAAACCTTGCCCAAAAAAGGTTTCATCGCCATGTGGCATGAGGCGAACGGAAAATTTCTGTTAGCGATATTCCTGGGGATTGCTATAAGCGTGATCACTCTCGCCAGGCTGATCAGCTGGCTGTTGATCAATGAACCGGTACTTTTATGGTCTTTTTTCTTTGGCCTGGTGGTGGCCAGTGTCATCTTTGTAGCCCGGGCCATAACAAAATGGCGTCTGGCTGTGCTGCTCATGCTGGTTGCCGGAGCGGTTACGGCTTATTACATCACCCAGCTACCCCCGGTGGAAAACACTGCAAGTCTCCCCTACTTATTTCTTTCAGGGGCCCTGGCTATCTGTGCTATGATCCTGCCCGGAATCTCCGGAGCATTTATCCTGGTATTACTTGGTTCGTATAAAACCATCCTAGATGCCGTACATGAGCGCAACCTGCTTATCCTGGCTACCGTTTTCACAGGGGCTATTTTCGGGCTACTGTCTTTTGCTCGACTCCTGAAATGGATGTTTCAGCATTATAAAAATATGACGCTGGCCCTGCTCACGGGTTTTATCATTGGATCCCTCAGCAAAATATGGCCCTGGAAGATCGTAATTGAAAGCAGGGAATTTGACGGTAAAAGCATTCCCGTACTGGAAGAAAACGTTTCTCCCCTCTCCTATCCCGAGGATCCGCAACTTCTCTGGGCTATTCTTCTGGCTTTAGCCGGTTTTTCGCTTATTTTTATGCTTGAAAAGCTTGCTGCTAAAAAATAAAGCAAACTATCATGCATCAACCCAGATCTTTTATAGATAAAGTATTCCTTGTTATCAAGGGTCTGGCCATGGGCACGGCCAACAAGGTCCCTGGGGTATCCGGGGGTATTGTAGCCTTTGTAGCGGGGTTTTACGAAGAATTTATCTACTCCCTTCAAAAAATCAACCTCAAAGCCTTTAAGCTGCTCTTTAACGGCAGGTTTAAAAGTTTTTACCGCTATGTAAACGGTCAGTTCCTCACCCTGCTCATCTTTGGGATGCTGGTGAGTTACTTCAGTGTTTCAAAGTTGCTCGATTACTTTCTGGAACACAATGAGCTATATGTCTGGGCCACCTTTTTTGGGATGATCATCGGATCGATCTACTTTATTTCAAAAGACTTCGAACACTGGAACCGGAAAACCATTATCGCGGGTATCATAGGCCTGGTAGTAGGTATATCAATCAGTTTTTTGAGTCCGGCTAAAGAAAATGACAACCTGCTGTTTATTTTTCTCTGTGGGATTATCAGTGTCTCAGGGATGACCTTACCCGGTTTATCGGGGTCGTTTATCCTGATCCTGCTTGGAAATTATGTTCTGCTTCTGGTAGACTCGGTAAATGCACTTTATGACACTATGGCTGAAGTGCTACAAGGCGATTTTGGATTTACTTCGAATCAGGATCGATTAGATACGCTGAAAATCCTTGCTGTATTTACCCTGGGTTCAGCAACCGGCCTGGTAACTCTTTCGCATCTGCTGGGTTATGTTCTGAAGCATTTCCGGCATACGACCACCGCAGTGATCATCGGCTTTATCACGGGAAGCCTGGGAGTGGTATGGCCCTGGAAAAGAACTATCTTTGCTGAGGACCTCCTGGGAACTGTTCTTAGGGACAGTAATGGGGATCCCATTATCAGGAATTACGAGCGCTACCTGCCCGATTTAAGCAATGCAGATACATGGTGGGCCGTGGTTTTTGTCATTCTGGGAATATTCATCCTCATCGGATTGGAATGGTATGGAAAAAACAGAAAAAAAACATAGGTACGGCCTTTTAGGAAGGGATATATCCTATTCCTTTTCCAAAGGCTATTTCAAGGAATTTTTCAGGGAGCAAGGTCTGACACATTGTTCGTATGAGAATTTCGACCTGAGGGACATAACAGACCTGGAAACGCTCTTGAAGGAGGAAGAAAACCTGCGTGGCCTTAATGTCACCATTCCCTATAAACAAGATATTTTACCCTTTTTACATCGGATAGACCCTGAGGCAAAAGCTATCGGGGCCGTTAATACGATCAAATTTACCAAAACCGGACTCGAAGGCTACAATACAGACGCTTATGGCTTTCAGGAATCCATAAAACCTTTGCTGCAGGGCGCAAATCATACACATGCGCTGATACTGGGCACCGGGGGAGCATCCCTGGCGATCGCCTATAGTCTGGAGAAATTGGGGATAGCATACGTTAAAGTATCGAGGAATCCCAGGGAAGATCAGCTATCTTATCACGATCTCGGTAAAGAAGACATGGAGAAGTACACTCTTATCGTCAATTGTACTCCCCTTGGAACCTTTCCAAGGGTAGAAGATAAACCGCTTATTCCTTATACGTATTTAGGTTCGGGGCATGTCTTGTATGACCTGGTCTACAATCCTGAAAAAACGGCATTTTTAAAGGCTGGAGAAGGACAGGGGGCAACTATATGTAATGGTTCGTCTATGCTTAAGTTCCAGGCTGATAAGTCGTGGGAGATCTGGCAGAAATAGCATTTCTGAGGTTTTTAAATTAAAATACCCCTCTTTTACACTTCTAAAAAGATGAAGGATTACCTTTGATGTCTGTGGGGTTGTTAGTATCTTACAAAGGGATTATATCCCACTAGAGCAATAAATCCAAAGAATCATGTTGGAAGAGAAAGAAGAGAAACTGCAGGTTGATGCAGGGGGAAAACAGACATCGGAGACTATTGAGGAAGAAAAGACCTCAGAGAAAACTTCCGGGAAGGCAGCAGAGGATAAACCTGTAAAAAAGGTGAAATCTAAGAGCGTCACAACCAAGGCGAAAAAGGCCGTAGCCAAAAAAGAGCCTGAGGAAAGTAAAACTTCAGAAAAAAAGGAGGAAAAGCCTGTGGCCAAAGAGGATGCTGAGGAAAGTAAAACTCTAGGTAAAAAGGAGGAAAAGCCCGTGGCCAAAGAGGAAGCTGAGGAAAGTAAAGCCCCGCAAAAGAAGGAGGCCACCAAGGAGGAGAAGGTCCCGAAAAAAGGGGAAGAAGAAGAGGCTATTGATGAGATAGAAGAGACCAATGCCGAAGATGCCGAGGATGAAGAAAATCACCGGAGGCATCATATTCCTATGCAGGATTACCACTCCATGACCATGGAGAACCTCGTAGGCGAACTTCAGCGACTTATTCGTACCGAAAAGGTACAAGCCATAAAAAACCACGTTGATGCCATCAAATCGGAATTCGACCTGAAATTCCAGGAATTTCTGGAAGAGAAAAAGGAAGAATTCATAAGCAATGGGGGAAATGAAGTCGATTTCAGGTATAATTCAGTAGCGAAAAGGCAGTTTAACGAAGTCTATTCAGACTATCGTGAAAAAAGAAACGCTTACTACCGCAACCTGGAACAAAATTTAAAATCGAACCTGGAAAAACGACTTCACATTATTGAAGAGCTCAAGGCCCTGGTGAACGTTGAAGAAGATATCAATACCACTTATAAAAATTTCAAAGACCTGCAGGAACAATGGCGGCATGCAGGCGCTGTTCCCCGTAGCCACTACAATGACGTCTGGCGTACTTACCATCACCATGTGGAGATCTTTTACGACTTCCTGCATTTAAACAGGGAATTAAGGGATCTCGACTTTAAGTACAACCTGGAGGAGAAGGAAAAACTGGTACAACGTGCAGAAGCACTGGCCCAGGAACCCGATTTGAACAAGGCATTCAGGGAGTTACAGACCCTGCACAAGATCTGGAAAGAAGATATTGGCCCGGTCGACAAAGAACACCGGGAGGCCATATGGGAGCGTTTTAGTAATGCAACCAAAGCTATGCACCAGCGAAGGCAGGAGCATTTTAAGGAACTGGAAAAGAGTTTTGAAGGTAATCTGGTAAAGAAGAATGAAATTATCGATGCCATCACTGTCCTTGGAGAAAACGTTGCCAATGACCACAAAGGCCTGCAAAAGCAGATCAGGGAACTGGAAGCCCTGCGTTCTGACTTCTTTGCTGCCGGAAAGGTACCCCAGAAGGTCAACGAAGACACCTGGAACCGTTTTAAGGAGGCTGTAAGGGCATTTAACCGAAAGAAGAATGTCTTTTATAAAAACCTGAAAAAAGATCAGCAGCTTAACCTTGAAAAGAAAAGGGAGTTGGTTAAACTGGC
>JABDQK010000323.1 GCA_013042255.1 Flavobacteriaceae bacterium
TTTACTGGCTAAAGGGTTGCTAAGGTTTCAACGGGTCTAGTCCCTCCACCTTTCTTGATAACTAATTTTCAGTGTGTTAATGAACTATAACAAAGAAAGGCCACTCCGTAATTATAAACAAGGAAATTACAGACTTTTTAAAGAAGTAAATTGCCAGAAACACTAGAGGTGAATGCCACACTCCCGATGTTGCAGAACCTTGGTGGGATCAAAATAATCCATTTCGTTAGGTAGCTGATGTTGTTTCAGATACCCCCTCAATTCCAGATCTGTCCAATAATAAAACGGACTCACTTTTAAAATACCTTCCCTATTTATGCTCAATATATCCAGTGAATCGCGAAGAGCGGTCTGCCCTTTTCTGATATTGGTAAACCACACATCAGGCCGATGTTCCTGCATTGCACGCCGGAAGGGTTCCAGTTTTACCTGCTCCGTAAATTCCTGATGCTCAGGGTTGTCAATCGATGGCTGACCCATGAGTATTTCACGCCTGGCGCGAGTTTGCCTTGGTACATAAATTTTCATATTGAGGTCTAGCTTCCCCATTACCTGTTCAGCATGTCTATACGTTGCTTCTGTATTGTATCCGGTATCGCACCAGATGACAGGCACATCATTTTTAATTTCCGTTACGGCATGGAGAATAGAAGAAGAATAAGGCCCGAAGTTTGTTGTAAGTACAGGTCTTCTTGAATATTCAAGGGCCCAGGCTATAATTTCCTCAGTGGGAATACCCCTGAATTGAGCATTGAGATGTTCCAGATGTTTGTCTGTAAAAATCATGCAAATAGGTAATTTGATCTGGTTTATTATTAACCCTATTGTTTTAATAGGTAAATCAAAAATACATTTTCCATTGTACTTAACAACAGATCACAATATAAAAAATAGTATTGTCCTACTATTTTACTAGATTAATAAGAACAGTGGGTGATTTTTAATAAATCCGCAGAAATTCTGAAGAGTCGGAGAATTTTCTTCAGGGCAATAGATCTGCAAGGGTTGTATTTCGATAAACCTCAAGAGCACTATCCCTCACTTTAAGCATTAGTTTATGCACAGAACAGCTTTGTTCATCGGGGCAATCCTCACATTGCTCATAAAAATTGAGACTTACACAGGATACCATGGCTATCGGACCTTCTAAAACCCGCATCACCGTAGTCATGGGTATTTCAGAGGGATCTTTGATAAGATAATAACCTCCACCTTTTCCTTTCTTGGATCCGAGGTAACCCGTTCGCCTGAGTGTCAGTAAAATGCTCTCTAAAAATTTCTGAGAAATATTTTCATGTTCAGCGATATCAGCAATCGGGATAGGCTCCTTTTTATCTTGTTTGGCAAGGAAAGTAAGGGCCTTCAAGCCATACTTGGTCTTTTTAGAAAGCATAAAGCTAAGATAGCGAAAAGTGCTGAAATATATGGTCAGTACGACTTTTCCAAAGCCTGGGAAATATCCCTGATGATATCGTCTATATGTTCCAGTCCCACTGAGATCCTCACAAGACCCGGACTGATCCCGCTAGCCTGTCGCTCTTCTTCTGTAAGCTTACTATGGGTGGTGGATGCCGGATGGGTGACTATGCTCCTCGAATCGCCCAAATTAGCAGACAGGGAAAGTAATTGAATAGCATCGAAGAATCGTTTCCCTGCTTCTGAACCTCCTTCAATCTCAAATGCCACTACACAACCTCCGGCCTTCATTTGTTTCCTTGCCAAAGCATATTGGGGGTGGGAAGGGAGGAAAGGATATTTTACCCTGGCAACCCGTTTATGCTTTTCAAGATACTTAGCAAGCTCAAGTGCATTACTGCAATGTCTGTCAATCCGTACAGACAGGGTTTCGAGACTTCTGGATAATAACCAGGCATTAAAAGGGGAAAGTGCCGGGCCCGATATTCGCGCAAAGCGATAGATGGTATCGACGAGATCTGATCGTCCTACAGTGATCCCGGCCAGCACCCTGCCCTGCCCATCCATAAGTTTCGTACCCGAATGAATCACCAGGTCTGCTCCAAATTTCATAGGCTGTTGTAAATAAGGTGTGGCAAAGCAATTATCCACAATAAACAGCAAATTGTGTTTTCGGGCGATCTCTCCAAGTCGCTCCAAATCCACGAGGTCAACGCCTGGATTTGTTGGCG
>JABDQK010000329.1 GCA_013042255.1 Flavobacteriaceae bacterium
TCCAGAAACACAGTATGGAAATCGGGAATCAGGAACGCAATCCTCAAACCGATGAGGCTTTCCTGCTACTGGGGAAGGCCCGTTATTTTGATCAGCGCTATGTTCCGGCCATCGAAGCTTTTAATTACGTACTGCAAAAATATACCGAGAGCGACAAATTAAACGAAGCCACTATATGGCGTGAAAAGACCAATATTCGCCTCGAAAATGATGAGCTGGCCATCAAAAACCTTAAGAGGCTATTAAAATATGAGAAACTGAAGGATCAGGAATACGCTGATGCCAGAGCGATGTTGGCTCAGGCCTATATCAACCTGAACGCACCCGATACTGCAATTCAGCAATTAAAAATCTCCTCGGCTTACACCCGAAAAAATTCCGAAAAAGGTCGGTATTACTTTATAATAGGACAATTGTATAATGAATTAGGATTCAGAGATAGTGCCAATTTAGCCTTCAATGAAATTATCGATCTGGGACGAAGCACGCCCAGGGTGTATTGGGTAAATGCCCATTTGCATACACTAAGGAATACCGAGGTGACAAAAGAAAACAAAGAAGAGTTATTAGAATACCTCACATGGCTGGAGCTAAATAGGGAAAACCGCCCTTTCCTTGACAAAATCTTCAGAGAAATAGCCGTATATCACAACAACCTCGGGCAGGATAGTCTTTCCCTGGCCTATTATAACAAATCCCTTGCCGCCACAGATAATTCGCCTCAGCTCCTGGCCCTTAATTACGAAGATCTTGCCGAATATCATTTCGATGAGAATAATTACAAGGTTGCTGGCGCATACTTTGACAGTGTATTGCCAAATTTGCCTGAAAATACCAAGAAATACAGGGCGATACGTAAAAAGCTCGATAATCTGGAGGATGTCATCACCTACGAGAATACAGTTCAGTATACCGATAGTGTGATCTCCTTATACCGGATGCCACAAGCTGAAAGAGAGGCATTTTTTCAGGCGTATATCGATCAGCTCAAAGCACAGGCTGAAGAGGAAATCGCCAGGGAGGAAGAAAAACTCACGGCAGGATTTGCGGCTTTTGAAACATCGAAGGGAGGAAAGGAAAATAAAGGAAAATTTTACTTCTACAATATTACCAGTCTTGGATACGGTAAAACCGAATTCAAAAGAAGATGGGGCAACAGGACGCTGGAAGACAACTGGCGCTGGAGCAACAAGGCAAGTGCACTGTCCCTGGAAGACGATAACGCTAATGCAGTAGCTTCAGAGGACGGACCAGAGAATCTTACGGAAGAGCAAAAGTATTCTCTCGAATATTACCTGGCTAAAGTTCCTACAAGCAAGGCGGTGATCGACAGTCTATCGAGAGAACGCAATTTTGCAAATTATCAATTGGGGCTTATTTATAAAGAAAAATTTAAAGAAAATCTTTTGGCAGCGGGAAAACTGGAAGAGGTCCTGAAATCAGAACCTGAAGAGCGACTGATACTGCCTTCTAAATACAATTTGTATAAGATATACGAAGAAGTTGGCAGTCCGCTTGCTTCATCTATGAAAGAGAATATTATTAAAAACCATCCTAGTTCGCGATATGCTGAGATCCTGCTAAATCCAAGAGCAGTGCTGGAAGCTTCTGAAGATGGTCCTGAAGCACAATACGCCAGGCTATATAAGCTTTTTGAAAAACAGGAGTTCCTCCGGGTGATTACCGGGGCCGAAGAAACCATAAACCGATTTACCGGCGACCCTATTGTCCCGAAACTGGAAATGCTGAAGGCAACGGCCATTGGCCGATTGCAGGGATTCAAGGAATTTAAGGAGGCCCTGAACTACGTAGCCCTGAATTATCCCAATCAACCTGAGGGAAAGAAAGCACAGCAGATAGTGGCCGAACAACTACCCAAGCTTGAACCTAATGGGTTTTCCTCAGAAAGTGTTGAGCCCCAGGGTAATTGGAAAGTGGTCTTCCCATTTAAGAGAAGCAATGATGAAGCTGCCTTGCGACTCCTGAAGCGACTTAGGCAATCCATAGAGGACCTCAGGTATTCCAATATCGTTTCTAAAGACATCTATAATCTTGAAGATGAATTCGTTGTGGTACATGGATTCAAATCACGAGATTTTGCTTTGGGTTTTACAGAACTACTAAAAAACAACAAAGATTACCGAATCCGTAATGAGAATTTTGTAATTTTATCTGACAACTATAAGACGATACAGATTCACAAAAATTTAAAAGATTACAAGAGACTCAAATTAACCCCAAAACCCTAGATCCATGTTTTCAGATAACAAAAAACCTAAAGCTATGACTGAATTAGGAGGACAACCCAACAGAATTGAAAAGCACACTAAAATTAAAGGCGACATTGTTTCAGAAGCCGATTTCAGAATTGACGGCAAGTTAAACGGAAACCTAAAAACTTCCGGAAAAGTCGTTATTGGGAAAGACGGATATATCCATGGTAAAGTGGAATGTCTCAATGCTGATATTGAAGGTAATTTCAATGGCGAATTACTGGTCTCAGAACTTCTCACTTTAAAGTCTTCTGCCTTTATTGAAGGCACAGTGGCAGTGGCAAAACTTGCGGTAGAACCAGGAGCAACTTTCAACGCCTCCTGTAATATGAAGGGCAAAGGCGCATCAAATACGACTACTCCAAGTCAGCCTGCCGGCGCTACTTCTTCTACTTCTTCCGGCTACAAATCGTCAGCGGCACAGAGTAAAAATGAACCAGCAAAAGCCTCCTAAAGGAAAAAGTCCGCTAAAGAATATTGCCATTTTATCCGGAATAGGGATTGAAATGGGGGTAATTATCTATCTGGCAGCTCAGGGTGGAATATGGCTTGATGAGCATTATCAGACCGAAAAAAGAGTATTTACAGC
>JABDQK010000233.1 GCA_013042255.1 Flavobacteriaceae bacterium
CCGAAGTATTTCAACTACTCAATGAGGAGTTTGTACTTATATCACTGTATGTAGACGATCGAAAATCACTTCCCGAAAATGAACAGTTTAAATTTAAGTATGATTCAGGCAGGGTAAAATCGATCGATGAGATAGGGGAGAAGTGGGGCACCTTTCAGACAATCAATTTCAATGCTGCTTCGCAGCCCTATTATGTGATGCTTTCCCCGGATCTTTACATATTGCATTCCTCAATTCAGAATACAGACACAGACACCTACGAGAAATGGCTGAAGGAAGGCTTACAAGCGTTTCAGACCTATCAACGAAATATTGTGGTAAGTAGTCGATAGGAACTTTTCAGCACTATAAAAACACTATCTTTATATTAAGATTTAAACCAACGTGAAAGCTGTCAGGAAAATAGGGTGGGTTCTGTTAGGAATCCTGGGGGTTTTACTCCTTGTAGGTCTGATAATTGTACAGACCCTGAAACCGGATTATTCGGGTGAGAAGCCTATGGATAATTTAAATGCGGAGGTGACCGTAACCTATGATCCCTATGGTATACCGCATATTGCGGCCACTGAGGAAACAGATGCATTCAGAGCGCTTGGTTACGTTCATGCCCAGGACAGGCTCTGGCAAATGGAATTATTGCGGAGAATAGCTACAGGAGGACTGTCTGAAGTTTTTGGGAAAGACATGTTACCCACAGATAAATTTTTTCTTTCACTGGGTATTGACGATGCCTCCGTACAGGCCGCGGCCAGGCTCGATCCGGAAAGTCGAACCGCTATACTATCCCAAGCATATCTTGACGGGATTAATCAGTTTATTGAGGAAGGACCTACACCCGTGGAATTTCTTCTGACCGGACTGGAGAAAGAACCCTATACTATTGAAGATATTTACAATACAGTTGGTTACATGGCCTTTAGCTTTGCCATGGCCCATAAAACCGATCCCCTCTTAACCGTCATCAAAGATTCTCTGGGTCCGGAATACTTGTCGGATTTGGAAATCAACAGCAGCCCGAATACGGTTTGGATCCGTAATTACAAAGGAGAGGAAGTAAGTAGTGAGGCAGCTGTGATCTCTGTTACAACAGAGGCCTTGTCCAAATTGCCTGTACCACAGTTCATCGGGAGTAATAGTTGGGTGATTGGACCTCAGAAAACAAAATCGGGAAAGGTCATTTTTGCTAATGATCCCCATATTGGCTTTGCGCAACCTTCCGTTTGGTACGAAGCCCATGTAAAAACACCTTCTTACGAGAAATACGGCTATCATCTGGCCGGCGTTCCATTTCCTTTGCTCGGACATGACCGAAAAATGGCTTATGGATTTACCATGTTTGAAAACGACGATGTGGATTTTTTCTATGAAGTACTTGATCCGGAGGACAGTACAAAGTATAAAACTCCAACAGGCTGGAAATCTCTGGAGGTGGTAAACAAGACGATCAAGGTTAAAGAAGAGGCTGATGAGAAATTCAGCTATACGAAAACAGAAAGGGGGCCTATCCTCAACGGAATTGCCAACCAGATCAATGGCAGGCGTCCTATCAGTATGGACTGGATATACACAAAGGGTGAAAATGAAGTGCTGGAATCCTTGTATGGGATCAGTCATGCCGCAAATATGGATGAGTTTAAAGAGGCGTTGCCCAAAATACATGCCCCCGGACTCAACACTATGTATGGGGATGCTGAAGGAAATGTTGCCTGGTGGGCGTCAGCGAAATTATATCAGCTTGGCGACAGCACCCACACAAAGCTGGTGATGGACGGGAGCAAAGATCAGGACAAAAAAGTACGATTTTTAGATTTCACAGAGAATCCACAGTCGGTCAATCCTCCATGGCATTATGTCTATTCAGCAAACAATCAACCGGATTCTATTGCCGGCATGTTATATCCCGGTTATTACCTGCCTGAGAACAGGGCAAAGAGGATCGTAAGCCTGCTCGATGAAAAATCGGACTGGGATGCCGAATCGGTAAGAACAATGATAACCGACAATGTTTCTTCGGTAAACCCTTCAATCGTTACAGAACTGGCTAAACTAATAACCGTAGGAGATCTGAACGATGAGCAAACACTCGCTTTAGACCACCTGAATAAGTGGGATGGTAATTATGACATTGAGAATGCAGAAGCCGCAATCTTTCATCGCTGGATCTACTTTTTCTTAAAGAATACGTTTGAGGATCAGTTAGGGGAGGAACGCTTTAAGCAATTCACCAGCACGCATTTTCTTAAAAGACTGATAGCACCCATGGCTGCCAAAACAAATTCGGTATGGTGGGATAATGTCAAAACCACGGACACAGTAGAGACCAAAAAAGACATCGTGCAATCTTCCTATCTCCATGCATTTCAATCCCTTGAAGATGACCTTGGTAATGATATTTCCGACTGGACATGGGGGCGGTTACACACCCTTGAACACGGTCACCCTATAGGACAGATAGCAGCCCTTCGGTTTTTCTTCAATGTTGGCCCTTTCCCGGTTTCAGGTACAAGGGAGGTTATTAATAATATGGCATTTCTATATAACGGATCGTCTACTTTTCCAGTTACTGCCGGACCATCCACCCGCAGAGTTATCGATTTCTCAGACGTGGAGAATAGCATGAGTATATTGCCTACGGGGCAGTCGGGAAATCCATTCAGCAAGTATTATGAGGACCAGGCAAAAATGTTTGTCAATGGCGAATTCCGTAAAATGCTGATGAATGAGGAAGAAATCAGAGAAACGGCATCATCTGTCCTGGTATTCCGTCCAAAATCCAAATAATACGTACCTCTTAGGTGAAGCTTAGTTGCATGATCAGGGTTTATCTTATCCTGCTCAATTAGATTCCATGCTCACAAAAGTCTATGGCAGCGCTGTATTTGGGATAGAGGCTACTACCGTAGTGGTTGAAGTCAATATAGACAAGGGAATAGGCTATCATCTGGTAGGTCTGCCCGACAATGCAATCAAAGAAAGCAACTTCAGAATAGCAGCTGCCTTACTCAACAATGGATATAAGGTTCCTGGGAAGAAAATAACTATCAATATGGCGCCTGCCGATCTCAGGAAAGAGGGATCGGCTTACGACCTGCCAATAGCCCTGGGAATCCTTGCGGCTTCAGGGCAGATAAAATCGGAATTGCTGTCACAATATCTCATTATGGGCGAACTTTCCCTCGATGGTGGCCTGCAAGCTGTAAAAGGAGCTCTCCCTATAGCCATCAATGCCAGGGAAGAAGGCTTTAAGGGATTGATCATGCCCAGGGAGAATGCCAGGGAAGCAGCAATTGTAAAGGAATTGGAGGTATACGGGGTAGATGGATTAGATGAAGTGATTCAGTTTTTTAATGAAGGCCAATCCCTTGAGCGAGTTGAGGTGGATACCTGTGCTATATTCAATGA
>JABDQK010000334.1 GCA_013042255.1 Flavobacteriaceae bacterium
ATGGTCACCGGTAAGCCAAGCCAACAAAGAGTACTCTTCGCTAAGGCCTATTAAACAGCCTATTAAAAAATAATGAGAGGGGGTTGCGGTAGTAAAAAATAATTGTATTTTTGCATCCGCAATTGCACCAAGCTTTGGCCCGTTCGTCTAGGGGTTAGGACGCCAGGTTTTCATCCTGGTAACAGGGGTTCGATTCCCCTACGGGCTACTAAAATTGATCGTGCTTTGGTAAAAAGCAGGATTAGGGTTATTAATTTGGCCCGTTCGTCTAGGGGTTAGGACGCCAGGTTTTCATCCTGGTAACAGGGGTTCGATTCCCCTACGGGCTACAGGTAGACTGTCGGAAAAGGCAGATAAAAAATATAATTAAAAGAAAGATGGCAAATCACAAGTCGGCATTAAAGAGAATCAGAAGGAACGAAGCAGTGCGCCTGCGTAACAGGTATCAGCACAAAACCACTCGTAACGCAATCAAGAAATTACGAAGTGAAACAGATAAGAAAAAGGCGAATGCCTTATTACCTTCAGTGATCAGTATGATCGATAAATTGGCTAAGAGAAATATCATTCACGATAATAAAGCGGCTAACCTTAAGAGCAAGCTGACGAAAATGGTTGCTACCTTATAAGCTATACACAATACATTTTGAAAAAACCCGGCATAAGGCCGGGTTTTTTATTTTCTAAACATCCGTTTGTAGGCAAAAAAAATCCCGTAACACTTTATGCTGCGTTCCGGGATTTTATATTATTGATGATCACCTTACTGACTCATGGTCATCAGGAATTCTTCATTGTTTTTGGTCTGCTTGATACGCTGCTCCATAAATTCCATGGCTTCAATCGGGTTCATATCGGCCAGATATTTACGCATGATCCACATCCTCTGGATGGTATTTTCGTCTAGTAACAGATCGTCCCTTCTTGTTGAAGAAGAGATAAGATCGATAGCAGGGAAGATTCTCCTGTTGCTGATTCGTCTATCTAACTGCAGTTCCATATTTCCTGTTCCCTTGAACTCTTCAAAGATCACTTCATCCATCTTGGAACCGGTTTCTGTAAGTGCTGTAGCAATGATCGTAAGGGATCCACCGTTTTCGATATTCCTGGCTGCTCCAAAGAAACGCTTAGGTTTGTGCAGGGCATTGGCGTCAACACCTCCACTTAATACCTTTCCAGAAGCCGGCTGAACCGTGTTGTAGGCTCTGGCCAATCGAGTGATAGAATCGAGCAGTATTACTACATCATGCCCGCATTCAACAAGTCGTTTTGCCTTCTCGAGAACAATATTAGCTACTCTTACGTGTTCCGTGGCTTCCTTGTCAAAGGTAGAGGCCACCACTTCCCCGCGTACATTCCGCTGCATATCTGTCACCTCTTCAGGTCGTTCATCTATTAGAAGGATGATCTGATAAACCTCCGGATGGTTTGCCGCAATAGCGTTCGCAACATCCTTTAATAACATGGTTTTTCCCGTCTTGGGTTGGGAAACGATCATTCCGCGTTGTCCTTTACCTATAGGGGAGAACAAATCGATGATCCTCGTTGAAATATTGCTTTCCCTTTCTGCAAGCTTAAATTTTTCTCTTGGAAAGAGGGGAGTAAGGTGCTCAAAGGCAACCCTGTCGCGAACTACCTGCGGATCTTGTCCATTGATTTTATTGACCTTAATTAATGGGAAATACTTTTCCCCTTCCTTTGGGGGCCTTACATTACCCAGTACTGTATCTCCTGTCTTCAAGCCGAAAAGTCGGATCTGCGACTGGGATACATAGATATCATCAGGAGATGATAGATAATTGTAGTCAGAAGACCTGAGGAATCCATATCCATCCTGCATGATGTCAAGAACACCTTCGCTTGCTATGATGCTGTCAAATTCGTACTCAGGTTGTTTGTATTTGTTTTTCAGGTCTTTGTCGTAGTTGCTCGACTTTTTATCCTGTCCATTATTCTGGTGATGCTTTTTAGGGGAACCCTGTCCCTTGGAAGTGTTCGCAGAATGTTCTTTTTTTGGATGCTCCTTTCGGGGATGTTCTTTTTTCGGGTGTTCTTTTTTTGTGGTTTCTTCCCCTTTGTCCTTAGCTATAGGTTCTCTTTGCTTCTGAGCAGGCCTGGTATCTTTCGCATCAGGGGAACCATCATTCCTACTTTTTCTCGGTCTTGGTTTAGGGCTTCGTTCTCTTGAACGGGCCTGTGGGGCAGAACCTTCTACCACTTCTGCGGTCTCTTTAACGATCTTTGGGTTACTGGCCTGCAGATCCAGGATTTGATAAACAAGATCTAATTTTTTAAGGCTCTTGTATTTGGGAACTTTTAGAGTTTCGGCAATCTTCTGAAGCTCAGGTAGCTTCATTGCCTTTAAATCGGAAATCTCAAACATTGAGTTTTGAATAAGTTAAACGTGGTTATAAAATTTTGAAGTATATGTTACTTGGATTTACATGGGAATGAGATCCCAGTGGGTAAGTACTATCAAGTATAACATGGTAAAATTACAAAATATTTTCATTAATTCGCCTTTAATTTTTAAAAAGACCTTTATTTTTGCAGCGCGAACTTACAATGTCACAATGATTCAACGTATTCAGACACTATATATGGTTGCCGTTGTCCTTCTGGGAGCGGTGCTGCCATTTTGGGTTGCATTGTGGACTGATGCTCAGGGAATTGTAGTTTTTGCAAAGAATGAAATTGCGATTTCGATAGCTTTTTACGGTTCAGCTGTCCTGGCAGCCCTGGCTATTTTCAGGTACAGGGATAGGAAAAGCCAGTTTGTACTGAACCGACTAAATATGATACTTAATCTTTTTTTACTGGGATTTTTCGTTTACCGGTCGCTAAACTTATCCGGAGAGACTTTGGTCTCTGAGAAGGGTATTGGGATGCTGATTCCTGTATTTTCTATCGTTTTTCTGGTCCTGGCCAACAGGGCTATCAAAAAGGATGAGGATCTTGTAAAATCTGTTGACCGCTTACGTTAAACCTAACATCTTAGTAGTATTAGTGCGTGAAACCCCGGTTGCCATACCGGGGTTTTTTGTTTTT
>JABDQK010000346.1 GCA_013042255.1 Flavobacteriaceae bacterium
ATGGATCAAGCGAAATTTGAGTCAGACCCTTCTCGCTGCCGACCTAGACAGAGATAGAAATCCCTTCCCCAGTTTTTAGCTCAGACCCATCAAAATGGAAATCGATTCGCCCCAGGTTAATTCCGTAACACCCCACCTGATTTATTAGTACCGGGAGGTCTTTTCGATTTTTACGAACCACCGGTTTATCTAAGAACGTATGCGTATGACCACCGATGATCAGGTCGATATCCTGAGTTTTTGAAGCTAACATAACATCACTCGCAAATTCCGGATTTCTGTATTCATAACCCAGGTGAGATAAGCAAATGATTAGATCGCAATTTTTCTCCTCTTTCAGAATCCTAACCGTATCAAGACTAATCTCAACCGGATCCAGGTATTTGGTTTCTTTGTAGAGTTTCTTTGTTACAAGACCATCCAGATTGATCCCCAGACCGAAAACCCCCACTTTGATCCCATCCACCTCAAAAACTTTATAGGGAGAGGTCATTCCATTTAATACGGTATTAGTGAAGTCGTAATTGGCCGATAGAAAATCGAATTTAGCATAAGGAAGCTGAGCTAATAGTCCGTCTATCCCATTGTCAAAATCATGATTCCCCAATGTTGCAGCATCATATTTTAACCGACTCATCAACCTGAATTCCAGTTCGCCTCCGTAAAAATTAAAATACGGAGTCCCCTGGAAGATATCACCCGCATCGAGCAGCAATGTATTTGGATTTTCCTTCCTGATAGATGATATCAGAGACGCTCTCCTGGCTATCCCGCCCATATCCGGAAAGGTCGCATGATCTGCAGGGAAGGGATCTAGATGGCTGTGTACATCATTGGTGTGCAGAATGGTGATCGTTTTTTCTGTGGAAAGTGAACAACTGCTTAAAACAGATCCACCTACACTCATGTATCCGGCGCCGGCTATAGAATTGAGAACAAATGATCTGCGATTCATAGGTTTTTTAATTGAATGAAACGATCATCTACATCTGCATGTAGGGTGTCAACCGACTTGAAGTAGTCGATCATGGCATTTCTGAGCAGGTAATTCAGGTCGGATACATCACTATTCTCCTTTAGGAATTCGGCATTTCCTCCTCCTTCCAGAAGATAATTGATGGTGGCCAGATAATAGGTCTTTTCTTCATCTAAAGGTTCTCCCTGTATTGTCACGGCATGAAGTCGACCTTCCTGGTTGAGTACGATTTTGATACCACTTATAGGTTGTGGCCTGTTTGATGCCATTAAATAATTTACCATTTCCCTCACTACGCGGCCCGAAATTTCAATGACGACTATATAATTTTCAAAAGGCATCACCTCAAAGGCTGTTCTTGCGGTGATATCTCCGGCGGAAATCACATTTCGAATCCCGCCATAATTCATCAGAGCCATATCCACCTCTTTCCCAGTGCGCATTTTAAAGATGGGTGATGCCTGCTTAAGGATGATGTCGGCCATTAGGTTACCTTGAGATGAATTTAATTCACCATCGCTTTTGTCAATGTCTTCAGGTGCGAAGGCCAAAACACTGTCGAGTACAGTATTAATGCGTTGCCGATAAGGTTTTATAAAAGCTTCAACAGAATCGTCAGCTACTAAGACGCTATTTATATGAAGTTGTTTTCCGGATATCGATTGAAGGTGAGAAGGCTTATCGACACAGGAAAATAAAATGGAAATTGTTATAAATAAAACAAAATGTTTCATATTTAAACAAGCTAAAGCTACTAACTTTACCCCGGAAATTGCAGGGAGAATAATTACCTTTGTGAAAAGGCAAAGATAGATGTTTTTACAGGCACTTAAGGAGAAATTTAAGCACAAATCCGGGGAAAAATACCTGAAAAACGAACTTCTGTCAGTTCCTGAATCGACGAAAACAAATAAAGGTCTTCATAGAGTAGGTGTCATTGTAGACCTTGATAATTTTCCTAATTCAGATCTTTTCTATCAATTAATAGATCATTTGCAATTAAGGCCTAACGCAGTTAAGATAATGGGATACAGGGCATATTATGACAAGAATTCTCCTTATTCCACTCCGGTATTTTCAGATAAAGATCTGGGCTGGGGCGGGGCTGTTGAAAATAGTTACGCTTTGGAATTCCTGAGTAAAGAGTACGACCTGCTGTTGAATTATTACACTCAGGACACCTTGATTTTGAAATTGATGACTGTAAAAACAAGGGCGAGGATCAAGGTGGGTTTTGCAGAGCTGGATTCCAATCTTAATGATTTGATTATCCAATCACCCATGAAGGATTTTGACACTTATAAAACGGAATTAAAGAAATATTTAAAGGTAATGCGCGAATTGTGAAAATGGAACAACTTTACGGAACTGGTGTGGCCCTGGTTACTCCTTTTAAGCAGGACGGATCCCTAGATCTGGATGCTCTGAAAAAGGTGGTGCGACACTCTATTGAAGGCGGAGTTGATTATTTGGTGGTGCTGGGCACTACCGGGGAATCTGTCACCCTGACAAAGGAGGAGAAAAAGAGAGTTGTTGAAACTGTTATTCTTGAGAACAATGGCCGACTGCCTTTGGTGATCGGAATCGGAGGAAATAATACAAGCGCAGTTGCAGAAGAACTGAAGTCTACGGATCTCACACCCTTTGACGCCGTATTGTCAGTATCACCTTATTACAACAAACCTACTCAGGAAGGGATTTTTCAACATTACAAAGTTCTGGCACTGGCTTCTTCCAAACCCATAATCCTTTATAATGTTCCTGGGAGGACAGGAAGTAATATCCTGCCCGCAACAGTTGTGAGGATTGCCGAATCCTGTCCCAATGTTATCGGGATAAAAGAGGCCTGTGGGGATATAGAGCAGATAAAGGAATTGATCAGGGAGGTGCCGGACGGTTTTTACGTGATCTCCGGAGACGATATTACAGCGCTTCCCACTGTAATTGAAGGTGGTATAGGGGTGATCTCCGTGCTCGGAC
>JABDQK010000347.1 GCA_013042255.1 Flavobacteriaceae bacterium
GAACAAGGTTATATCATAGCCTTTAAAAGGCAGTTGGAGAATCAGGTAGAGATAAGACCTATCCTGAAGGAAATGGCGAACGACGAAGTATACTACTACAGTCCGATTACCACCAATGCCATGTGTCTTCAATGTCACGGTACACCTGATAAAGAAATACAGCAACCAGTACAGCTGGCATTAAAAAACTATTATCCGGAAGACAAAGCAGTGGGTTATGTCGATGGTGAAGTAAGGGGGATGTGGAAAATCCAGTTTGTGAAAGAATAACAGGTCATATACTGGGGAACTGAAGACACCTGGGAAATAAATCACCTTAATAATTTAGATAATGAAGACAATAGGACTTATTGGGGGTACTTCATGGCACTCAACCATAGTGTACTATAAACTCATTAACGAGATGGTAGGTGAAACTATCGGTACCCAGGGGAACCCCGAATTGCTGATCTACAGTATCAATATTGAAATCATGCGGGCGCAGGATGCAGAGAAGATCAATAATAAATATCTTGAGGTGTCCCGCAAGTTACAGGAATCGGGAGCGGAAGCCTTGGTAATCTGTGCGAATACCCCCCATATGGCCTACAAATTTGTTCAACCCAGAATAGACATTCCTATCCTTCACATTGCCGATGCCACAGGGAAAGAAGCTGTACGATTGGGCGTGGGCAAAGTTGGTTTGCTGGGGAATAAACCTACCATGACCAAAGGGTTCATCCCTGAATTATTAAAAGATAACTACGGAATAGAGACGATTATTCCCGAAGGGGAAGCTCTTGATAAATCTCATAAGTATGTTTCCAGCGAATTAACACAGGGCCAGTTTACCGATGAGGCACGGGCATTTTTTCTGGATCAGATCAGCCAGTTAAAAGCGAGAGGGGCAGAGGCGGTAGTTCTTGGTTGTACCGAGCTGCCTATTTTGATCTCCCCGGAAAGTTCAGACATCCCCTTGCTCGCTACTACAGACCTTCATGCCAGGATGGCTGCTGATTTTATTCTGGGGAACTCCTGATTAAAGCTTTATCCTTTTTTCTTATCCTTGCCAAAACCATAGATATTCTGATGCAGGAAGTCCTGTGGAAAATCTTTGTCCCCGGGAAAGCCTAATTCTACAGTTCCGCTGTCTTCGGGGATATAGTTCGTTTTAAAAATATAGTCCCATAGACTCAGGCTGATACCAAAGTTTACCCCATAAGAGCCTTTGGGCAGGGTATATGCGTGATGGTACAGGTGCATCACCGGATTGTTGAAAATATATCTCAGCGGGCCCCAGGTGATCTTGATATTGGAGTGATTAAAATGTCCTATGGCAATGGCTGCAAAATGTACGATGTACGCCTGACTGGGTTCAAAGCCTCCCAGGATCATCACCCCGAAAACTTTCAGAGGTTTATATAAGACATTTTCCATCCAGTGATACCGAAGGTGAGCCGCAAAGCCCATTTCTTTTACGGAGTGGTGGACTTTATGGAAATTCCACAGGATACGATACCTGTGCAACATAATATGAGTAACCCATTGTACAAAGTCGAGTACAATAAAAAATACAAGAAGCTGCAACCACATAGGGAATGCTGAAATATCAATTATCGCCAGGCTTTTTGCGGTAATTCCAACGTCTTTGAACAATACTTCCAGCATCTTATAGAAACCACTGATAGCAATGGAAAACATAAAGAAGTTAAAGAACATATAAAATGCATCCAGCCAGAAGTCTCTCCTGAAAATAGATTGGTCTTTCCGCCATGGGAAGAGGATTTCGAGTATCCAGACAAAGAGTGAGATCGCGATTAGTCCCCAGAAATAGTTGGTATACCAGGGCACTTCAAAGATAATGGACTTCCAGGTCCATTGAACACTGCCATTAAAGGCATTTAAAAAAGCGTTTAAATAATTTTCCATAGTTTAATTTTTTTCGACGGAAATCGAATCTGATTCATAGGGGAGGAGATCGTCATAACTCCACTCCACCCAGGAGCCGTCGTAATTCATTACATTCTTATAATTCAATAGCTGCGTCAGGACAAAGGTGGTATGAGAAGAGCGTACACCGCTATGACAATAGACGATGATAGTATCTTCTTTTGCGGCACCCAGTCTACTGTAAATCTTTTCTAATTCTCCAACTGGTTTAAAAGTAAAAGTATTTCCGTAGTCAATAGCTTCCGCCCAGTCGATATTTACACTCCCCGGGATTCTGCCTGCTTTTTTGGCCCCATCTTTTTGCTGGTACCCTTTGTATTCGTCCGTACTTCTTGTGTCTAAAATAATTGCCTGAGAGGCATCCGATTTGATCAACTTTAATAATTCATCTTTCTCGACCAGGATTAATTGATCAGGTTTGTCAATAAAATGAAAAGTATTATGCTTCTCTGCAGTCTCTTCCAGGCTGAGTTTACCTCCCATCCGTTCCCAATGGTCAATTCCACCATCTAAAATATGCACATTGTCAAAATTATAAAGGCGTAGTAACCACCATAGTCGGGAAGCATCAGAAGATCCTTTATCATCGTACACAATTATGGTGTGTTTCTCTGTGATTCCTGCATTTCCCAGACGTTTTGCCAACTGTTCCTTGCTTATCCGCATGCCTTTATAGGGCAAAGTAGCATCCTGAATATCATCCCGGTACAGATTGATTGCTCCTTGCAGATGTCCTGCTCTATAAGCGTCTTTTTTCCTGAAGTCGATAATTGCAACGGTAGGATCATCAAAATCGAGCAACGGACTGTTGTAGGGAATCAGATGTGTGTTTAATACAACCTCCCTGTCTGTCATCTTCTTTGCATTTTCCTTGCAAGACAAGACAGAGGCCAAAATAACCAACAGGAAAAGACTATTCTTTAAGTTCATACCAATCAATATTGCTTAGAATCTCCCGTCTCCCCTTTTTCTTTGGGGGATAGTTTGTAACCAGGTAATTCACAATGATTTCTTCATTTTTTCCAAGGTCCCATAGATTTTGTGTTTCCTGCATCCAGCGGATGGTCGCGATCCACCTTTCTTCATTCATGCGATTTTGGATGACCAGTTGGGCCGAATGGCAATTTGTACAATTGTTGACTACGGTCATCAGGCCCTCTGCATCTTTAAATCCGGTGCGGACATGAATGCCATTCTCTATTTTATCAAAATCATCTTCTGCTTCAAGCTGTACATATTCCGTGGTTTCCACCTCCTTGAAATAAGACAGTGTCGGATCATTAATCAGGTAAATTATCCCCAAAGCAGTGATGACAAAAAGAACCATCAAAGTGCTTAACAGGCGGTAGATACTTCTGATACCGGATTTAAATTTATCTTGATCTTCCATTTACGTGACCTTGATCGCTATTCTATGGCAGGCGTTGTTGAGGTAACCCTTCGGATTCCATCCGGGTAAGAGCATGGGCTGACTATTCCCTCTGGCATCAGTGGCACGGGCCCATACTTCATAATATCCCTTCTTAGGAAAGGAAACAGAAGCATTGAAATGCTGCCAGGCAAGCCTGTTTTTTGGCCGCTCAACCAGACAGCTTTGCCAGGTAGAACCAAAATCGATTGAATACTCCATTTTCGCCACCTCCAATTCACCTGCCCAGGCATGACCTCTGATATTTAATTTCTGCCCTGATTTGATCATTGCTCCCGACTTAGGATAGGTAATAAGGGATTTTACGGGCATGGATTCGATAATGCACATATCCTCCTCTTTTACTTTTTCGCCGGGGGCGACAGGATTACAGGGCACCCTGTAAGCATCGCCTGTCATTTTGGTTCCGTCGTGTACC
>JABDQK010000245.1 GCA_013042255.1 Flavobacteriaceae bacterium
TTGCCGATGGAGTCGAGAATGCAAAAAGAAAGTCCATTCAGGCTCACCTGAATGGACAACTTATAATAATCTTCTAGAATTATATCGTTAATAGCCTCGCTATTGGTCTCCTTTTTTGTCATAAATAGGGGGCCAGTTTCCGTTAGTACTTACCTCGGTAAGTGAACCAACTTTGATCTCCGATCCATTTACTTCTTCCACGCTAATTTGAGCGTTTTCTCTTGTGAGGAGGTCTTTAGGCTGGTCGTAGAGTACAATGTCTTTTTTAACCTTCACTTCAAATACAGGGGCTCTATAACCACTTTTATCGATAATATCGGCTTTCATTTCAAACTGTTCTCCTCCCTCTGCATAAGGAATAGACATCATAGATTTATATCGATCATCGCCTTTAAAGAGTGAATCTTTAACAGAAACAAAACCTAAGGTATCAACGATAGTCACTTCTTTGAGGAGATCAATTCCGTATGTTTTGTCAAACTCCATATAAGAAGAATCACGTCGCTGGGTAATTGTGTATTTGCCAGTATCCACAAATGAAATTAGACTTTTAAAATCATTCGCAAATTTTCCATTAACCGTTTTATAGGCTTCCTGGGAATTTCGGATATCTTTCATTACAGAAATCACCTTACTAAAGCGTTCCTGTTTTACTTTTTTAAACTCAATAGGCCCAGTAACTGATCGATAGATCAAATAACCTAAAACAATACATGCGATCCAAAGTACTATTTGCAGAATGGTTTTCATTAGAACTCGAATTAGTTAAATTTAGCGGTTCCAACAAATCTACAATTTTTTTTTAATCGCAAAAGGTTTTGACCTAAAAATCCTCTTTATCTTTGGGCTCCTATGGTAACAACCACCCCGGCTTCTTTCTACGCATTACTGAAGAACAACTTCCCGCATCACCCCACTGAAAAGCAGGATATAACGCTGCAATTGCTATCTGAATTCCTGCTTTCGAAGACGAAGGATGATTTATTCTTACTCAAGGGCTTTGCCGGAACAGGTAAGACCACAATCATAGGTAATTTGGTTACCAATCTGTGGAACACCAAAATGAAATCTGTTTTAATGGCTCCTACGGGCAGGGCGGCCAAGGTAATGTCTGCTTATGCCAAAACACAGGCTTTTACCATTCATCGGAAGATATACTTCCCAAGGAAACAAAGAGGTGGCGGGATACAGTTTGTTTTGGCTCCCAATAAACACAGAAATACTGTTTTTATTGTAGATGAAGCTTCGATGATCCCGGATACACCATCAGACAGTAAACTCTTTGAGAATGGTTCTTTGCTTGATGACCTTATTCAATTTGTATATTCCGGGCATCAATGCAAGCTGATTTTAATCGGGGATACGGCTCAGTTGCCTCCGGTACGGCTGACATTGAGTCCGGCCCTTAACGAACATCAGCTACAATCGCGTTTTGACAAAGATGTTACAGTCATTGAACTCGATGAAGTGGTAAGGCAGGTTCAGGATTCCGGAATCCTTGTCAATGCCACAGATTTAAGGAATCATCTTGACGATCACCTAAACGCCACTTTTCAGTTTCAGCTTAACTCTTTTGCGGATATTGTCCGCCTTACTGATGGTTATGCCATACAGGAGGCCATAGAAGAAGCCTATTCCTCTCAGGGAAAGGAGGAGACTGCATTGATCGTCAGATCGAACAAAAGGGCTAATTTATACAATGAAAATATCAGGAATAGAATCCTCTTCCTTGAGAACGATCTGGCCGCCGGGGACTATCTCATGGTGGTCAAGAATAATTACTACTGGCTTAACCCTAAGTCGGAAGCAGGATTTATCGCCAATGGAGACATCATTGAGATTCTGGAAATATTCTCTTTTAAAGAACTTTACGGCTTTCGCTTTGCTGAAGTGAAAATCAGAATGACGGATTACCCCAATCAAAAGCCTTTTGAAACGGTACTGCTACTCGATACCTTAACGGCTGAGACGCCATCTCTGTCTTATGAAGACGGCAACAGGCTCTATCAGGAGGTGCTGAAGGATTACGCACATGAATCCTCCAAATACAAGAAGTTCCTGGGAGTAAAAAACAATACTTTTTTTAATGCCTTACAGGTAAAATTCTCTTATGCAATAACCTGCCATAAATCTCAGGGAGGGCAATGGCACACGGTGTTTGTAGAACAACCCTACCTGCCCTCCGATCCGGACAGGGAATATTTTCGCTGGTTGTATACAGCCATAACCCGAGCTCGGGAAAAGTTGTACTTAATTGGGTTTAAAGACGATTTTTTTCTTGATTGATAATACGTTACTTTAGTCAAAAGAACCTCAGCAGATGACCGCAGAGACCATGATCAGTATTTTTTTGGGAATAGGCCTGGCAGCCTCAGTGGGCTTCAGGGTGTTTTTACCTCTTTTCGTACTCAGTCTGGCCGCTTATTTTCAAGTATGGGAACTCAATGATCAGTGGGAATGGATCGGTAGTATTCCCGCGCTGATTACTTTAGGGGTGGCTACAGTGGTTGAGATATTTGCCTATTTTATTCCTTATGTAGATAATTTACTAGACAGTATTGCCCTTCCATTGGCGGCTTTAGCAGGAACGGCGGTAATGGTTGCTACTGTTTCAGAACTGGATCCGGTCATTACCTGGTCCCTGGCAATTATCGCAGGTGGCGGAACGGCAGCGGCCATAAAAGGGGCTTCAGCAACAGGGAGACTAACGTCTACGGCAACAACGGCAGGCATAGGAAATCCAATTATATCCCTTATCGAAACGGCAACAGCTTTGTTGATGTCTGTGGTTTCGGTCATTGCCCCTGTAATTGCCTCTATCCTGGTAATTCTGTTGTTGATTTTTATCTTTACCATTTACAGGAAGTTAAGGCCCAGATTAAGCAAATAAGCAGATAGATAGAAGAAATAATATGAAAATAATCGCCATGATTCCCGCCAGGTACGCTGCTTCCCGATTTCCGGGAAAGCTTATGCAGGATCTGGGAGGGAAACCGGTTATCCTGAGAACGTATGAAGCCGCCCTGGCAACGGGTTTGTTTGAGGAGGTATACGTGGTAACTGACAGCGAACTTATTTATAAGACAATTGAGGAAGAAGGCGGGAAGGCGATGATGAGTAAGGAAGAACACGAATGTGGGAGTGACAGGATAGCAGAAGCCGTAGAAAACCTGGATGTGGATATAGTGGTCAATGTACAGGGCGATGAGCCGTTTACGGATAAAGAAAGCCTTGCAAGTCTTATACAGGTGTTTAAGCAGGATGAAGCAGGTGAAATTGACCTTGCATCGCTGATGACAAAAATCACAGAAAGAGATGATATAGAGAACCCCAATACAGTAAAAGTGATTGTGGACCAACGAAATTTTGCGCTGTATTTCTCGAGATCGGTGATACCGTATCCAAGGGCTACGGGAATAATCCCAACATATTACAAACACAAAGGGGTGTATGCTTTCAGGAAGCAGGCTGTACTCGATTTTAAGAGGTTGCCAATGTTACCCCTCGAAGCTTCTGAAAAAATTGAAGCCATCAGGTACCTGGAGTACGGGAAGAAGATTAAGATGGTAGAGACAAGTATCACGGGTATCGAAATTGATACTCCGGAAGATCTCGAAAAAGCAAAAGCAGCATGGAAGTAGATTTCAGTGGAATAAAAGTGATTGGTTTTGATGCCGATGACACTCTCTGGGTGAATGAAACTTATTTCAGGGAAGCTGAAGAAGAGTTTACATCACTTTTAGAAAATTATGAAACCAAAAACAAAATCGATCAGGAACTATTCAGGACAGAGATCGATAATTTGGATCTCTACGGTTATGGGATCAAGAGCTTTACACTTTCCATGATCGAATCGGCCCTGGATATTTCAAATAATCAGGTGTCGCAGACAACCCTTTCAAAAATTTTGAATCTTGGTAAAAGAATGATTGCCCATCCCGTAGAATTGCTTGATGACGTGGAAGAAGTGCTGAAGGAACTAGCTGATAAATACCGACTTATTGTTTTAACAAAGGGAGATCTTTTAGATCAGGAGCGCAAACTGGACCGATCGGGTTTATCTGAGTATTTTCACCATGTGGAAGTGTTAAGCGATAAAAAAGAAATGAATTATAAAAACCTTTTAGACCACCTGGAGATCGGTGTAGAGGAATTTCTAATGATCGGGAATTCCCTTAAATCTGATGTATTGCCTATCTTAGCTATAGGCGCTAAGGCTGTTCATGTTCCCTTTCACACTACCTGGGCACATGAGGAAGTAGACCCATCAGTACATACGAATGACCATCTTACTCTCTCTGGAATAAAGGACATCTTAAAATACCTCTGAGCCCCCAATGAAAACTAAGAAAAAACCAGCAACTTCAATGGCTAAAAAAGGATTCCCAGCCCGATTCAAGAATTTTCCTATGGTACCCAGGGTAGTTTATGGTGCTGGCTGCTTTGATCAACTGGGCGACATACTATTACCAAAGAGAAAGAATTCAGAAGCCCCCGTTATTTACCTGGTTGATGAGGTGTTTGAACATAAATCGCTGCCAGGCAGGCTTCCGGTATTGTTTAACGATAAGGTAATCTTTATTTCAGCCGATGAAGAACCCAAAACCGAGCAGGTTGATTCCCTGGTGAGTTATATAAAAGAGGAGTTTGAGGAATTGCCTTCCGGTGTAGTGGGAATAGGAGGTGGAACCCTTCTGGATCTGGCTAAGGCTGTATCTATCATGCTCAACAATAACGGGAGTGCACATAATTATCAGGGATGGGACCTGGTGGGAAAACCAGCCATATATCACGTGGGAATACCTACCATCAGCGGTACAGGCGCTGAGGTTTCAAGGACTACTGTCTTACTGGGACCTAGTAAAAAACTCGGGATCAATTCAGATTACACCACTTTTGACCAGGTACTCTTAGACCCTGATCTTACCATAGGGGTGCCCAAAGACCAATGGTTTTATACCGGGATGGACTGCTATATACACTGTATTGAGTCGCTCAATGGAAGTTATCTCAATGCTTTTAGCCAGAGTTACGGAGAAAAGGCACTGGATATGTGCAAAGAAGTTTTTCTGGGAGATCTGAGTCCTGAAGAATCCAGGGAGAAACTGATGATGGCATCCTGGCACGGGGGAATGAGCATAGCTTATTCACAAGTGGGTGTAGCGCATGCCATGAGTTATGGGTTGTCTTATGTTCTCGGGACAAAGCACGGAATTGGTAATTGTCTCGTATTTCAGCACCTGCAGGAATATTATCCGGAAGGGGTGAAGCTGTTCCACGAGATGAAACGGCAGCATAAGATTGAATTGCCTAAAAATATCTGCTCGGCTCTAACCGACGAGGAAATGGATACCATGATCTCCGTATCCCTGGGCATGGAACCTCTGTGGGAGAATGCTCTCGGCAGGTCATGGCGCGAAAAGATCAGCAGGGAAACACTGAAGGAGCTCTATCTTAAAATATAATCCTGTCCTCGTTTCGATCCGAACTTGGTCCTGATCTGTACAATATATAATATCCGACTTAAATTGTTATTTTACCGGGAATCATATGATGCAAAAACTGAGTTCTTTTATCTTTTATCGATTGTGGGGCTGGGAACTCATCGGACGTTTTCCGGAAATAACCAAATGCGTTGTGATTGTCGCCCCTCATACCAGTTGGGTGGATTTTATTATAGGATTGCTTGTTCGCAGTATTGTTGGGCAGGAGGTAAATTTTATAGGCAAGCACAGTTTGTTTAAACCGCCTTTTGGTTGGATCTTCCGCAGCCTTGGAGGTACTCCTATAGACCGCAGCAAAAACAGCGATACCGTAGCCCAAACGGTAGAGATCTTCAGGCAAAGAGAAGTGTTCAGACTCGCCCTGTCACCCGAAGGGACTAGAAAAAAAGTAGAAAAATGGAAAACAGGCTTTTATTATATTGCCCGTCAGGCAAATGTACCCATCGTCATGGTGGCACTTGACTTTGGAAAAAAGCAGGTAAAAATCTCAGATCCTGTTTGGACCTCTGGCGACATCAATGCCGATATGGAAACCTTTATGGGTTTCTTTCAGGGAGTGGAAGGTAAGATACCAGAATACGGAATATAAAAATGACCCCTGCTTATGGAAGCAAGGGTCATAGGTGTTTTTACCCTTATTGATCATCGGGATAATCTCATACAGCGGCTACCGAATTAGGTCCTGACAAAAGTTAAATTGATACAGGCTTCTTCATCATTTTCATCACCATCAAAGTCCCACTCGGCTACAACAGAACCTGAGGTTAGCCTGAATGTATTACCGGACAGGGTATCTCCAAAATATGTTGGGTCATTCGGCTCGTCATCGTCAAATTGAATTGCGAAAAATTCCCCATCCTCAAAGTATATGGTACCTGATGCGGTTTCTGGAAAGGTCTGACCTTCATACATGATCATTGCGTTTAGGGTAAACCTTCCGTTGGACTGTACGGTTAGCGTGGCGCTACCACCTTCAGCAATTACATCAAAACTACTGGGATTGGGAATTGTTCCCTGGCCACAGAAAGTTAGTACGTACTCTGTAGCATCCCAGGTGCCTTGTAATTCACTTATACAGTAATTAGGACCACAATCTGCTTTTTCATCCCCATTCTCCTTTGAGCATGAAAGCATCAAAAATGAGAACAATAGGGGGGCTAATAATAAAATCTTGCTTAGTGTTTTCATGGTTTCTATAATTTATATAATTACATAATGAGGATGTAAAAATCCATTGACCTAAAGGTAGGATCATTGCATAAGTTGAGCAATGATATTGGTCATTCAACAACCGAGAAGTGTAGTAAAAGATAATAGCTCAATCCATTTTGGAATTTCAATGCAAGTTTTATCGAAATCTCGTACAAATAATAAGACACTATTAATGAGAATAAGAATTACAATTCTGAAGTGCAATTTTCACCTAAGGAATAAACACAAATAAAGCCCTTTATTAACAGTTGCATAAAGGGCTTTACTACTAGCTAAATCAAACAATTATAGCTTAAAATGAGATTTAATTCTGATCACCCGGACCTAAATTAGGATTGGCATCAATTTCAGCCTGTGGGATCTTAAAGATCCAGGCGTCGTTAACAGAAGGTCGTTCAACCTGATATGCCTGCTGATACAGAATCTCTGAAGCACCTGAGCCACCATCAGCAGCATGGTCAATACCTTCATCCCATCGAATTTTATCGGTGTATCCAAATCCTTCTCCCCATAGCTCCAGGCCTCTTTGAAATTTGATATGGTCCATCAAAGCCTGTTGAGTATTGTATATATTGACATCGTATGCACTATCTCTTTCACTGCCAAGAGGGTCCAGGGCAGCCTGGGCTCCTGGAATGTCATTTAACATGGCTCTTGCTTCAGCCTCAATTAAATACATCTCTGAAGTACGCATGTAAATAACGTCATCAGGATCTATAGAACCTGGGTTCTTATTTTTGAGCTTAAAGTGCATATAAGGATGCAGATTAAACCTGGAAGTAAGACCGTAAGTGGCATACAGTTCTGCTACTCTGGCATCAAACACAGCTTCGTCTGTGTAATTCGGGTCGTTTCCGAAACCTCCCTCTCCATTGGCTGCTGAGGAGTTGGTATTAGGCGCGTCGACTATAAATGCTTTCTTCCTGTAATCAGTATCAGGGGTTGCATCAATCAGCCTTCGGTCTGCAATCTTAGGATTATTCCTAATCTGACTTCCGTTAAAGGTGTTACTTGCCAAGTAGAAATAGGAACGGAAGAAGGTAGTTTCAGCATCAATGACATTTGATCCCCAAATCACTTCAGAAAGATTATTGGTATTAAATCCGGAAAGCCAATCGGCTTCGTTCATTAAAGGAAAACCATCTCTTGCCAGTA